>CAYXXL010000038.1:0-14313 GCA_964469025.1 uncultured Fibrobacteria bacterium | reverse complement strand
ACTGGCACCGGTCCGAAAGCGGCAGGGGATCCAGGTGACCGGTGAACAAGCCCTCCGCGACGATGGCGTTGTACAATGCCCAAAGCGCGTGCAGGTCTTCCGGGGATCCGGAGCGCACCCAGAACGACGCTCGAGACCGCGGGCCACCATCGGTGGGAGGAGGAGCATCCATCGTTCGGGCAGATTCGACTTCAGGCATGGCCTACAGAATAAATGGATCTTGTCGTCCTTTGTAGGGACAAGCGGTCCTTCTGATTCCCACGGTCGGGGATCGGTGCCTCAGTAGTGGATGGTGCCGGGACTTCCGCCGCCCGCGGAGATGGCGTCTCCATTGACCGCGATGGAGCGCGGTGACGCGAGGAAGGCGACCAGGTCGGCGATCTCCGACGAGTCGATCAGGCGGCGGATGGAATTGCCCTGGACGAGCCGCGCTTCGTCTTCCGCGGAGGTCTTCTCCGTCCGGGTGGCGCCCGGATGGACGGCGACCACGTTGATTCCCCACGGGCCCAGTTCGTCGGCCAGGTTCTTGGTGATGGCCGCCACCCCCACGTTGCGCAGCGTGGCCACCGGCCTTCCCGTGCGGTGGATCGCGAGGCCCCCGAGTTGATGATGCGCCCCCAGCCCGATTCCAGCAGGTGGGGAACCGCGGCCCGCGCGGTGCGCAGGTAGCCGATCACCTTGATGTCGATGTCGAGCAACGCTTCGGCGTCGACGATTTCCGACAAATGGAGCGCTGATGAGATTCCTCCCGGGACGGCGGCCGCGTTCACCAGGATGTCCAATCCCTCCCAAGGCCTTCGCGGCCTCCTCCACGGCGCGGTCCACCGTTTCCCTCGAGCCGGTGTCGATCCGGACGGCGACGATCTTCCGTCCCATCTCCTTCGCGAGTTCCGCGGCGGTGGCGTCCAGCGCCGCGCGGTCCCTGGCCGCGATGGCCACGGATTGGATCCAGAAACGGAATCTTCCCGAATCCGAGGCCAGGCCATCGCCGACGGTCGGCATCCACGAAGATCTCTCGCCGGACTTTTTCCGGCTCAGGAGCTTCCACCTCCTGACCGCCGAATTCTCCTTCAGTCAACCGACTTGGAGGGACTGGGTCCGCGCCTCGCGCAAGCTGGATCGTCTGGATGGCAGCGACGTGGACGAGGCCCTGGACCTCAAGCTGAGCGAATGGCTCGAGGGCGAGGCCCCGGAACGTTTCAAGGTTCCCCACCGGATCGAGCTGCACCTCTTCCAACCGAAGGGTTGAAGCCGCAGGCAAGATCCACGACCGCCCCGTCCATGCCGCTCCGCTGTTCCCTCCACCAAACGCAGTCCCACCGAAGTGCGACGAAGCGAGGGGGTACCAAGGGGTCCCGGCTAGGCGTCAGCGTCCTGGACCCCTGGCACGCAGGCCGCAGGCCAAAGAAAAGCCGGGCGCAGCCCAACCTCAAACAGGCCAGTCCGCGACCACCGCATGACGCGGCCCCTTCCGGTACACCAATTTCCGTACGGCCTCGGCCAAGGCGTCCAGCTCCGCGCAGGTGTTGTAGAACGCGAGCGACGGACGCACCGTGGCTTCCAGGCCCAGGCGCCGCAGGATGGGCTGGGCGCAGTGGTGTCCCGACCGCACCGCGATGCCTTCCTGGTTCAGGAGGGATCCGACCTCTTCGGTCTTGTAACCCTCCAGCACGAAGGACAGCACTCCGGCCTTCTCCGCCGCGGTTCCCACCAGGCGAAGCCCGGGGATGCCCTGGAGCAGGTGGGTGCCGTAGTGCAGGAGCTGGTGCTCCCAGGCCGCGATGTTCGGCATGCCCAGCCGGGTGACGTAGTCGATGGCCGCGCCCAACCCCACCGCGTCCGCGATGTTGCCGGTGCCGGCTTCGAAGCGCCCCGGGGCCTTGTGGTAGACGGTCTTCTCGAAGGTGACGTCCTGGATCATGTTGCCGCCGCCTTGCCAGGGAGGCATGGCGTTGAGCAGCTCCTCGCGACCGTAGAGCACGCCGATCCCGGTGGGTCCGAATACCTTGTGGCCGGAAAAGACGTACCAGTCGGCCCCTAGGGCGTTGACGTCCACGGGCATGTGCGAGACGGCTTGGGCGCCGTCCACCAGGACCAAGGCTCCGGCCGCGTGCGCCATGTCCGAAATCTGTCGCACCGGCGTGACTGTCCCGAGCGCGTTGGACACCTGGGTGATGGAGACGACCTTCGTCTTCGGGCCCAGCAGCTTGCCGTACTCCTCCAGCAGGAGTTCTCCCGCGTCATTGACGGGGATCACCTTGAGGTGCGCACCCTTCTCCTGGGCCAACATCTGCCAAGGAACGATGTTGGCGTGGTGCTCCAGGTGGCTCACCACGATCTCGTCGCCGGCCGCGATGTTCGCTCGGCCCCAGCTCTGCGCCACCAGGTTGATGGCTTCCGTGGCACCGCGGACCCAGACGATCTCGTTGGGGCTCCTGGCGCCCAGGAACCGCTGCGCCTTCTGGCGGGCGGCTTCGTAGGCGTCGGAGGAACGGGCCGCGAGCTCGTGGGCGGCGCGGTGGACGTTGGAATTCTCGCGCTCGTAGAACTCGCGCAGGCGCTCGATCACCTGTCGGGGCTTCTGGGTGGTGGCCGCGTTGTCCAGCCACACCAGCGGCTTTCCGTTCACGCTCTGGTGCAGAATGGGGAAGTCGGCGCGCACCGCGTTGAGGTCGAACGGCGCAGCCACGGATCCCCGCGAGGGTCGTTGGGATTCGGTGGACGATCCCTGGACCGATCCCGGACCCCCGGCGTTCTCCAGGAAGTAGTACGACGGACCGGTTGGACCAGCGGACTCGGATGGGACTTGCAGTGCTGTGGAGAGGGACGGGCCGAGCAGGGACCGCAGCGACGCGTCGCCAGGAAGCCCGAGCGATTCCGGAGTGACAAGATTCGGAACGATTCCTGTCGGAGCCGAACCGGAGGGATCCACTCCTGGATGCGAAGGAAGGGCCGCACCGAGCTGGGCGTGTGAAGTGGATCCGCCCTCGTATTCGGCCAACAGCGTGTTTGCCATCCGCGTCAGCGCCTCGATGTCGAGGGGGGCCGAAGCGTCACTTGTAATCATGGTAGAAGCCCGTCTCGACATCGTCCAGGACCGCGAGCGCGTCTGGCACGAGGACCGCGAGCGAGCAGTAGAGCGACACGAGGTACGAGGCGATCGCCTTGTGGTTGATGCCCATGAAGCGCACGGAGAGCCCGGCGCTCTGCTCGCCGGGAAGATTGGGCTGGTAGAGGCCCACCACGCCTTGGCGGACGGCACCCGTTCGCACCAGCAAGATCTTGGACTTTCCATACTCCACCGCGATCTTGTCCGAAGGGAACAGGGGAATGCCGCGCCAGGTCAGGAACTGCGATCCGAAGAGCGAAACGGTGGGAGGGGGAACACCGCGTCGCGTGCATTCGCGGCCGAAGGCGGCGATGGAGAGAGGATGCGCGAGGAAGAACCCCGGTTCCTTCCAGACCTTGGCGATCAGGTCGTCCAGGTCGTCCGGCGTGGGACGTCCGTTGCGGGCCTTCAGTCGCTGTTCCGGTGCGACGTTGTTCAGGAGCCCGTATTCCTTGTTGTTCAGGAGCTCGCTCTCCTGCCGTTCCTTGACGGTCTCGATGGTGAGGCGCAGTTGCTCGGCGATCTGGTTGTGGGGCGTGCTGTAGAGGTCGGACACTCGCGTGTGCACATCCAGGACGGTGTTCACGGCGGAGAGCAGGTATTCGCGGGGATTGGGGTCGTAGTCCACGAACGTGTTGGGGAGTTCGCGTTCGTCGCGTCCGGAGCAGTCGACGCTGACCGAGGTCCCTTCCTTCACGCGGTTCAGGCGGTAGATGCCCGCTTCCACCGGAACCCACTGCAGCAGCCTGGGCAGCCATCGCGGCGTGATGCCCGACATCTGCGGGACGGTTTTTGTCGCATTGGCGAGCTGCCGGGCGGCGACGTCGCCGAGGGCTGTGGGGATCTGTTCGGTCTCGGTGGCCAAGGGAGTTCTCCTGGTGGTTGGTGGAAGGATGGACGGGCAAAGCTATGACGCCGGAATCCGGCTCGGCAAGGTGGTTTGTTGGCAAACGGACAGAATTCGACCTAGAGAAATTGGGGCAAAGCCGACATGGATACTAGGCCATGTCAACTGGCCGCTGGGTCGAAGTAACCCCAGCACATGCTCGCGGTGACCGCATCGAAGCTCGAGCCTTCCAGGCCCGTGTCCTCGGCCCGGGCGTGCAAGGTCTCGAGTTCCAGCCGTTCCCGGGCGGCCTTTTCCGCCAAGGTCTCCAGCTGCCCTTCGGAGGCGTCCAAGGCCACCACCTGCGCTCCCTGTCGCGCGAATTGGAGGGCGAGCGCACCGGTGCCCGCCCCCAGATCCAAGATCCGCTGGCCCGCCCGCCCGATCCCCAGCTGGAAGACGAGCTCGAAGAAGGAGTCGGGATAGCCGGGGCGGTGCCGGGCGTAGTCGGTGGAGGTGGCGTCCCAGTTCAATCCGGTACCTGGGACGATTTGTGGTGCGGACATGGCTGCCTCCGTTGCGCGTACTGTTCAGATTCCATGGGCAGAAACAAGCGTGCTCTTTAACATACACTACACACCCCATAGAGTGTATGTATTTTGATCGAGAACGTTGATTCTTCCTTCATCCCATCGAGCCAAGGAGCTGTATCCATGACCCAGACCACCCGCACACCGGACCATCCCGTCGACCCCCTCTTCGTGGAGCGCTGGTCCACCCGAGCCTTCACCGGGGAGTCCATCCCCGAGGAGGTCCTGTTCACCGCCTTCGAAGCGGTCCGCTGGGCCCCCTCGGGCGGCAACACCCAGCCCTGGCGCCTCCTGTACGTCAAGCGCGACACCCCGGATTGGGATCGCCTGTTCAAGACCCTCGCCGAGCGCAACCAGATCTGGGCGGCGCGCGCCGGGGCCCTGGTCCTATTCCTGTCCAACAGGTTCCGCACCCGCCCCGGTGGAGAGCCCGAGCCCTTGCGGTCGCATTCCTTCGATACGGGAGCGGCCTGGTCGAACTTCGCGCACCAGCTCGTGCGCAGCGGATGGGCCACGAGAGCCATCGGCGGGTTCAACCGCGACGCGGCCCGCGCGGAGTTCGCGGTGCCACAGACCTACGAGCTGGAAGCCGTGGTCGCGGTGGGCAAGCCCGCATCACCGTCGGTGCTGCCCGAGGATTTCGCGGCTCTCGACAAGCCCAATTCCAGGCTACCGGTCCGTCAGATCGTGTCGGAGGGAAAATTTTCCTTCAACTGAATGTTCGGCTATTCCAACTCGACGGCGTAGTCTTCGCCCGGTCCAGCGACGATGGCGTTTTGGTCAGCCCCGGTCGGGGGACGATCGGAGCCGAAGTTGTCGGCATGCGTCAGTTTTGGAAATCGAACGTCGGCAGCTCCTCGGGTTTTGCCGCCTGCCAACGGGAAACGAGATCCGGAAGCTGGGAGAGTCCGCTCACCACGGGAATGTCGGTCTGGAAATCGTTGCCGACCCGATCCAGCCACACCGGCTGCATCCCGGCGCGACGCCCACCCTCCACATCGTCTTCCCAAGAGCCACCCACCAGGATGCACTCGCCTGGCAGGCTCCAAAGTCTCCGCGACGCTTCCAGGAGGATGTCCGGAGACGGCTTGGCGGAACCAAGCTCCTCGGAGATGAGGATCTCCTTGAAATGCTCTCGCAGTCCCAGTTTCCGGAGCTTCCTGCGCTGTTGCCGGGGATTCCCGTTGGTGACGATGGCCAACGGCTTTCCGCGCAATCGTTCCAGGCAGGGAATGGCGTCCGGGAAGAATGTCCAGCGCAGTTCGTAGCCTTGGAGGAATTCGGCGAAGATCTGGTCGGCGGTGTCGGCGTCCAGATCGGGTCGCCCGAAAGCGGTGCGAACGCGCGCACGTTCCCACGCGATCCCTCCCTGTCCACGTCCGTCCCCCGGCGAGGACGACGCCTTCTTCCACGATTGACGGAAATCGTCTTCGCTCCTCTCGATCTGCGGTGCTCGGGTGGCGTACAGTTCGTCGAGCGCCCCCGAAACCGCCCCATCGTGGTCCACCAGGGTCCCGTCGAGACTGAAGAGGACGGCGACGGGGCGCCGCCGGTCTCCCACGGGACAGAAATGGATGGGTTCGTTCATGTCTCCACTGCCGGATTCCGTCAAATCATCTCCAGGAAGGCTTCCACCCGGTTCTCCGACTGCTCGGTGGCCTCGGAGCGTCCCAGTTCGCCCACCTCGATGAAGGTGGCGGGTAGGCCGGTCTTCTCCTTGACGATGTCCGAGATCATCCGCGAGACCCCGGACTGGTAGTTGCACCCCCACTGGTACATGAAGATGACCCCCTTGGCCTTGGAATCGCGCACGGCCTGGATGGTCCACTCCGCGCGCTTCTCCGTGGGTTGTTCGTAGGGGTAGGAGAGGATGGACTTCGCCAAGGCCTGGTACGGATCTCCCTTCTCCTCCACCTCCAACGTGAGGAGGTTCCAACTGTCGTCGCGACCGGCGCAGTAGCCGCCCGCGCGCTCCACATTCTGCTGGTTGGGGCCCACGCACGACCCGCAGATGAACAGGCGCTTGGGGTCCTTGTGGACTCCGGCACCGCGGACGCCGCGCAGAATGCGTTCCTTCACTTCGTCGCGGATCAGCTCCAGGAGCTGGAGCGTGGCGACCGGGTCGCCCATGAAGTCGTTGGCCAGGTGCGGGATTCCTCCCAGGTCCGAGCTGTTGATGGGAAGTTCCGGCGCGTTCCACACCAGGTAGTGGATCTCGCGGGCCAATCCGCGGGCGGTGTTGGCGTAGCGGATGTTCTGCCAGAGATCGTCGTCCGTCACATTCTTGCCCGAAAACTCGGAGATCCTGACCACCAGCTTGCGCAGTTCCGTGGCGACAAGATCTGCCGCCCACGGCTTGCCCACCTGGTCGATCGGAAAGTCCACGAGGTGCATGGGCAACTTGCGCTTGTGGTTGCGGTGCGATTCGGTGAGGTAGGCCATGTCCGAGCAGCGCAGCGCGAGGTAGGGGGCCACCAGGGAGATGGGCACCACGCCGTTGTCGATGGCCGCGTGCGCTGCGATCTGGTTGCAGGCGTCGATGCTCACGCGGTTGCGCCCGGACTCCAAGATCTCCACGCCGCGGGCGTCGGACTCGCGCAGCGACAATCCCTCTTGCATGTCGCGCGCCCACTGCATCACAAGTCCCGGCCGCAAGGGAATTCCTCCCGCCGCGTAGTAGGGCTCCATGGTCTGGCCGCCCTGCGTGAGAACCAGCGGAACCCCATTCTCGTGGGCGCGTAGGGCGCGGTCCTTCAGGCTGATGGAGAACCACGTCCTCTTGATGCCGCCAAAAAACTCCACGTCGCTGGAGAGGCGTCCCTGGTTGGCGTTGCTGGTGTCGAAGCTGTGCGGGAAGCGCACGGGGGCTTCCAGGGTCATGTAGTCCCAGATCTCGGAGGCCGTGACGTGGTCGCCGTTTCCAAACGTGATCCCCGGGGTTTGGATAAAGGCCTCGCGGAGGCGTTCGGGATACTCGAACAACTTGCGGATCGGTTTCTCTGTGGTGGTGATGGACATGTTCAGGCCTCGATCAGGTTGCGGTTGCGGACCAGTTCCACGAAGGCCTCCGCCCTCGTGCGCACGGCTTCGTAGTCGGAGCCGGCGTACTCCGTGTGCAGCTCCAGGAACGGAAAGCCCTCGGCTTGGAGCACCTGCTTGGTTTCGTTCCCCTTGAAGGTGTAGGGATCGCAGTAGCGCAGGGTGTGGTACACCACCGCGTGCGCATGGAACCTGTGCAAGAGCTTCTTGAGGTTGGCCAGCCGCTGGTCGGTTTCCAAGTCCAGGTAGGGGAGGGCTCCGTGCGGAACGCGCGCCAGGTAGGCGTCGGCGATGGCGTCCACCGTCGGCGCCTTCACATCGACGTTGAGCTGTGGCGCGAGGCCCGACCAGAGGTCGTCGCCCACGATTCGGGCTCCCAGGCTGCGGAGGATCCCGATGATCTTCCGGTCCCCCGGCGGGATGATGCTCCCCGAGACGAAGATCCGCACTTCCTCGAACCGGTCGTGGATCTCGTCGGTGGCCTGTTTCTCCTGGAGCTCGGCCACGAGTTCGTGTAGGAGTTCCAAGTAGGCCGTCCGGTCCAGGAAGTGCCCGGCCTGCACGACGTCGAGGGTTTCCTCCCAGGTGATCAGGGCGTTGTCGGCGGCCTGCCAGGTGTAGATCTCGTCCAACGTGGATCGGATGCCCCGCAGCAGCGCGATGGATGCCGCGAGCTTTTCTTCTGTCAGTTTCCGTCCCGAAAACTCCTCGAGCTTGCCCGCGAAGTGTTTCAGTTCGTGGCGGAAGTATTGTGCGCCCTCGGGGGTGTGGAAGTTCCGCGGCACGCCCAGGATGGCCACTTCCTTCCCGAAGTAGTGCCGGATCACTTCGCCGGTGCGGAAGACCTGCAGGCAGGTGGCGTCCACGGCCACGAGGTCCGCCGCCCTGACGTACGGGTCCTCGTTCTCGGCGAAGAGTCCCACGATCTCGCGGACGTACACGCAATTCTTGGTGGAGATCCACCGCGATCCGTGCTCCACCAGGTGGTCGTCGCCGCCACGCCCCAGGCGCACGGGGATCAGGTCCAACGCGAGGATCAGTTCCTCCGGGACGTTGTAGTTGATCCAGCCCACGACCTTCGCTCCGGCCGCTTTCAACGTTTCGAGTTCCGCGGGTCGGTTTTCCACCGCCTGTCGGATCTTCCGCAAGGTGTCCAATGGGTTTTGCATGGGATTCGGTTCCTGGGTAGTGGGAGAGTTCTTGGGTTTCAGGCCGACGCGAGTCGGGCTTGGGCTTCCTTGGCCGCGAAGGCGCGCGCCAAGGCGGCCGCCCCCAGGGCGCCTGTTAGCTGGGGGTCGAACACCGGCTGGACCACCGTGACCTTGAGCGCCTTCTCGATGGCTTTCTTCATCCCGATGTTCTTCGCGACACCGCCCGAGAAGAAGACCTCGGATTCGATGCCCACCCGCGCGAACAGGCCTCCCACGCGGTTGGCGATGGCGTGGTGGATTCCCGCGATGATGTTGGCGGGATCCTCTCCCCGCGCCAACAGCGAGATCACCTCCGATTCCACGAACACGGTGCAGGTGGAGCTCATGGGGATGGCCTGGGTGGCGCGCAAGGAGAGGTCTCCCAGCTCGGAGAGGGGCACCTTGAAGACGTTGGCCATGACCTCCAGGAATCGCCCGGTGCCGGCGGCGCACTTGTCGTTCATGGCGAAATCCACCACGGCGCCGTTCTTGTCGATCCGGATCGCCTTGCAGTCCTGGCCTCCGATATCCACGATGGTCCGCACGTTGGGGTGCAGGAAGTTCGCGCCCTTGGCATGGCAGGTGATTTCGGTGACGGTCTTGTTGGCGTAGGTCGCCGAGATCCGTCCGTACCCGGTGGACACGATGAAGTCGGCGTCCGAACGCACGAGCCCCGCGTCCTCCAGCGCCAGGTCCAGAGCTTCCTGGCCGCCTTCCTCGGAGTTGAGACGGGACGGGATGATGACCTTCCCCGCGACCTCGTTGCCGCGGAGAACCACCGACTTGGTGCCCAGTGAACCGACGTCCACCCCAGCGAAGATGCCGTTTTCGAGTTCAAATGCTGTGCTCATGGTTTGGATGCTCCTTGGCTGCTCGTGAAATGTTTAGGCGTTCGAAGGCCTCTGCCGTGGTCCGGTGGCCCCCTTGGAATCCTGTTCTGGATCAAGGGATGGCCTTATCTTCTACTAACCTAACGGATTAGATAGACTAAGTCAAGAGATCAGCGAAAAAAGTTGGCGCACGGGAGGTTTTGCCCTGGAAACAGAAGCGCCCCACCGCGGTGTGGCGGTGAGGCGCTGTTCTGTTGGGTGCACCTCAGGGTTCCCATTTCACCCGCTCGAGTGAAATGGGAGGTTCGAGGTCAAGCCATTTCACCCGCTCGAGTGAAATGGGAGGTTCGAGGTCAAGCCAGCTGCAGCTTGGCTTTCTCCTCGGGGACCTCGACCACCTCTTCCGCGACGGGGACAGGTCGCGTCCAGAGCTTGTCCAAACCACCCACGGCCAGGTAGTGGCGCTGCGACGGATCGGTCTGGGGGAAGTCCAGCCGCTTGTGCATCCCGCGGGTCTCGGTGCGCTGGAGCCCCGCGTAGTACGACCACCGCGCCGTGGCCACCAGGCCCGCGACTTCGCGAGACCGGATGAAGTGTTGGGCGGTGTCCTGCAGGGGCGTGCCTTGGATGGTCTTCCAAAACTCCTCGAGTTTCGCGAGGGATTCCAGCAAGGTCTTTTCGGAGCGGAAGATGTTCTTGTCGTAGGGGAAGACCTCGTCCTGCACGCCACGGACGATCGAGGCGGCATCCCAGGTCTGTTCGGTAGGCCGAACGGCCTCCAGTCCCACGCTGCCCGCGCCACGGACGTTGCGACGCGACGAGCTGCGTCCCAGGCTTCGGGCGAAGTCGGCGGCCGCGCGACCCGCGATGTTCCCCGACCCGATGGCCCAGGTCATGTTGGGCCCGGCCCCTCCCGTGAAGCCGCCGCAATTGAGCTCGCGGCTGGCCGCGTCGCCCGCGGCGTAGAGCCCGCGCACGGTGGTGCCGCACTCGTCGTCGGCGATCCGGATGCCGCCGGTGCCGCGCACGGTGCCCTCCAGAAGGAGCGTGATCTCCCACTTCTGCTCGAACGGATCGATGCCGGTCTTGTCGAAGGCGGCGAAGAAGTTCGGCTGCATGAGCCGGAGCATCTCGCGGGTCTCGGGCTTCTCGGTGCCCTTGTCCAGCTGCACGAAGACCGGGCCCTTGAGGAGTTCCTTGGCGATGGCGGAGGTGGAGCGATGGCCGTTGCGGTTCAGCCCCTCGATCTTGTTGCCTTCCTTGTCGTAGTAGCTCGCGTAGAGGTAGTAGGCGGATTTTGTCACGCTGGAATGCTTGGGTGCGGGGGAGTAGTGCGCGGAGAACTCCATGCCCGAAAGCTCGCCCCCCACTTCCACCGCCATCAAGGCGCCGTCGCCGGTGTTGGTGTTGCAGCCCAGCGCCTTGGACAACCAGGCCACACCGCCGTTGGCAAGGACTGTGGAGCCGGCGCGAACCGTCCAGGACGTGTCGGTCTGGCGTTGCAGTCCGCGCGCTCCGGCCACGGTCCCTTCTTCGTCCACCAGAAGTTCCAGGGCCGGGCTCTGGTCCAGGATCTTGATGCCCCTCTGCAACAGCACCTTGCGCAGGATCCGCATGGTTTCCGAGCCCTGCAGGCCTCGGTAGCTGCCGGAGCGGTCGAAGGCGGGGATCTCGTAGCCGCCCCATTCCCAGATGCGCGGAGCGCGGTCGTAGGTGATCTCCAGGAGGCGGTCCCACCACTTGTGCTGGGCCAGGTAGCCGCCCAGGGCATAGCGCTCGAACTTGACGGGATCCCGCAGGAGGGAGATGGGGGGGAGCACCTTGTGTCCCGAGGTGCTCGCCGCGTACGCGCCGCTGGTGCCCAGGTAGCCCTTGTCGGCCACCACGACGGTGGCGCCGCGCTCCTGCGCCGCGATGGCCGCCCAGGCCGCGGCGGGGCCTCCGCCCACGACGAGGACGTCGGCCTCGAGTACCAATCCGGCGCTGTTCAATCTGCTCATTGCTGTTCTCCTCGGTTTGTCGGTTTTTGTCGGTGATTCGGTTCAGAACGGAGAGCCCACGAGCTCTCGCAGCTCCTGGATCCTCTTGAGACTGTCGATGGGGTTTCCCCCTTTGGCCCAACCCAGGTTCTTGCGGTAGGCTCCGAACAGATTCCGTTCCAGGAGATCGTCCTCGGAAAGCCCGGAGTGTTCGTAGGCGCGGGCATCCACGTAGAGGGCGTCTGCCGGGCAGTAGGCCTCGCAGAGGAAGCAGGTCTGGCAGTCCTCCGCTCGTGCGATGACGGGGTTGTTTCCCGGCACGGCGTCGAAGACGTTGGTGGGGCAGACCTTGACGCATTTGTCGCATTGGATGCATCGGGATTCGCTGACGAGCTCGATCATCGGGTGGGGTGCTCCAGGCGTTGAAGTGGATGGAAAGATCTGATATTGCGGCTTGCTCACATTCTTAACATATACTCTATCTGCTAAATAGTCAATAGAGTAGAATGAGCTTGTACGGGTTGTGATCAGGTGATGAATTTGTCTCTGAAACGACTTCTAGACCCAATTGTAGCAGCGGATCAGAGAAATTCCCGTTTGATGTTGACATAGTCTATCTATTTACTTAGATTAAGCTCCATGTGCCACTTCTTCCATCTCCCATGGGCCCATCCGAGTCTGGATGCGGGGCAGGATCGGTCACCGGACCATCCTCTTTGGCCGCGATGTAGAAGCTCGATCCCCTAGCGCTTCCGCAATCCGACCATCGTCCGGGGTGAGACGGGCCACCACGAGAACTCGATCGTCGATCGGGCGTGTTTACCGTCGCGTCTCACCCCACCTAAATCCAGAAGGCGTTCCTTCCATGAACAGCGTTTCACTCTCCAGACTGATCCTCCTGACCGGATTGGCCGTCGTCCCGAACCTCGGGGCGCAGCCCACCAGTGGTTCGACCGACACGGTGACCGACAGCACCGGGAACACCGTCACCGACACCTCCAAGGCACCCGTGACCCGCGAGGAGCTCTACGGCGTGATCGGACAGGTTCTGAACGTCGACGACTTCTACAGTCGCGCGCTGACGTTCACCACCCCGCAGACCAATCGTCCGCTCACCTTGGGCGCCACCATCCAGACCCGGTACACCTACATCCAGGACCAGCCCACCCCCAACACCTTCTCGATCCCGCTGGCGAGCCTCTCGTTTTCGGGCCTGCTCTACAAGGACTTCCAGGAGGGTCGCAACCTGGCCTACTCGTTGGGCTTCTCCAGCATCAACGGTGGAACGCCCGCTCCCACCGACGCGAGCATCGCCTACACGTTCCTGTCCACTGCGGACCTGGGCAGTCCGAGCCTCGTGGTGTCGGTGGGCCAGCAGAAGAAGCCGTTCGGACTCGAGGCCCAATCCACCGACGAACAGTTGCCGTCCATCACGTCCTCCTTGTACCTGACGGCCGGCGTTCCCTACAACTTCTCGGACCTCTTCGCGCGGGACATCGGCATCGTGGTCCGAGCCGACGCTCTTCCGGAAGTGGACTACGGATACAACTACCGATCGCCCCTGATCTCCGTGGCCGCGGGCTTCTTCAACGGGTCGGGCGCGAACGCTCTGGACAACAACCGGGACAAGGAATGGACGCTGCGCGCCGTCCTGGCGCCGCCGGTGGACTACTACAACCTCCTGCGCGGCCTGGCGGTGGGCGCCTCCTTCGACAAGTCCGAACGATTCCTGACCATCCCCGGCGGTGCCACCACGCCGGCCAAGACCTTCTGGATCTACAAGACGAATGCCGCGGGTGCGAAGACGGATTCCGCCAAGTACACCGTGGCGGCGGTGAACGCGAATCCAGACTCGCTGCAGGCCGACCGGACCCGCTACGGCGTGGACCTCTCCTACATCCGTACACCGGTGAACTTCACCGCGGAGGCGGTGTACGCGACGCAGGATTCTGCCTACTGGGACGCCGGATCCAGGTCGTTCAAGGACGATCAGCGCAGGAGCTGGGCGGGATCGGTGGCCTTCTTCCTGAACATCGGGGAACAGTACCTCAAGCAGTACCGCAACCAGTCCCGCGCCGACGACTGGTGGCCCGTCACCTGGCAGCCCTTCTTCCGCGTCGACGGCCTGGATCCGAACATCGACGTGACCGGGGATTGGCAACTGGCCGTCACTCCTGGAGTGAACGTCTTCTTCGCACGCACCACCAAGTTCCAGCTCGACTGGAGCTGGCGCAAGACCGAAAACCGACCGGCCGCGAACGCCCAGTACCTGGCGCAGTTCCAGTACGGCTTCTGAAACCTTTCGACACAAATCGTCACAAATGAGGAACCAGCAGATGAACATCCGATCCCTCCGAACGATCTTGACCGCGGGCCTCCTGCTCGCCGCCGCCGCGACCCGGGCCGATGCCCCGAAGGTGATCCGGCTCGGGCTCGTGGGCAACAAGTACAACAAGCCCTTCACCACGAGCGTCTTCGGCTTCGCCCAGCAGCGCCAGGCCTGGGAGAAGGAGTTCGCCAAGGAAGGCATCAAGATCGAGTGGAACTTCTTCACGGCCACGGGCCCCGCCATCAACGAGGCCGTGGCCAACGGGACCCTCGACATCGCCTCCAGCGGCGACCTCCCCTCCATCATCGGGAGGTCGGGAGGTCTTCCCACCAAGGTGATCCTGCCCACGGGGATTGGTGGCGGGAAGAACTACGTGATCGTGCAGTCCAACTCGGCCCTGCGCACCCTCCAGGACCCAGGT
>CAYXXL010000037.1:0-14476 GCA_964469025.1 uncultured Fibrobacteria bacterium | reverse complement strand
CCAGCCCAGCTGGTTCACGAGGTAGGGCACGGGGATGATCCAGGGCAGCAGGCGCAGGAGCCGGGGGGCGTCCTGGATGGAGTTGCGCTTCCAGAAGGCCCACACGGAGATCCAGAAGAGCAGGATCCCCAGTCCCACCATGGCTCGGAACGAGAGGAACACGGGCAGCACGGGTGGTCGGTTCTCCCTGGGCACGTCCTTCAGGCCCGCCACCTGGTCGTGGGGGTTGTAGTGGACCAGAAACGACACCAGCCCGGGTATGCGCAGGGCCTGCAGGGAGTTGCGTTCGTGTTCGGCGTCGGGCCACGCGACCAGGTACATGGGGACGTCCTTGGACGTTTCCCACTGCGCTTCCATGGCCGCGAGCTTGGTGGGCTGGGCCGTGGCCAGGATCTCCGCGTTGAGGTGCCCCTGGAACATCTCGAAGATGCAGAAGACCAGCGTCCAGACCGCCCCCACCCGGAAGGTCCTGGTGAACACGCCCACATGGCTCTCGCGGGCGATGTGCCAGGCGCTGATGCCCAGCACGAAGAATCCTCCCAGGATCCAGGCGCCGCCCACCGTGTGCACGAACTCCAGGACGGCGAACTTCTGGGTGACGATGGCCTGGAAGTCCGAAAGCTCCGCGCGTCCGTGGCGGAGCACGTAGCCCACCGGGTGCTGCATCCAGGCGTTGGCCACCAGGATCCAGAAGGCCGAGAGGTTGGAGGCCGCGGCGACGATCCAGATGGTGACGCAGTGGAAGGCGGGCGACAGTTTCTTCCACCCGAAGAACCACACCGCGACGAAGGTGGACTCCAGGAAGAAGGCCACGGTGGCTTCCACGGCCAGGAGCGATCCGAAGATGTCCCCCACGAACTTCGCGTAGCCGGACCAGTTGGTCCCGAACTGGAATTCCAAGGTGATGCCGGTCACCACCCCCACGGCGAAATTGATCAGGAAGAGTTTCCCGAAGAACTTGGTGGCCTGCCGCCATTCCTCGTCCCTGGTGCGGACGTGGGCGGTCTCGAAGATGGCCACCAGGAAGGAGAGCCCCAGCGTCAGCGGAACGAAGAGGAAGTGGAAGTAGGTGGTCACGGCGAATTGCAACCGGGACAGGAGGAGTGTATCCACGTGGCATTCCTTTCAGCGGCGGATGGAAGCGAGTTCCGGTTCGAAGAGAGATGGGCGCCATCGACGGGCGCAAGTCCTAAAGTTATTGACAGGGCCATTAATCCGCAGAAGGATTCTGCCACATCCAACAGGCGATTACAAGATGATGAAATCTCCCAATTCGGCCTCCTCTTCCTCGCGGCTCGAAGCCCACCGCCGTCGATCCGGGTACCTTGATCGCATGCCTCCCGTCCGACAGCCGGTCCTGTTCCTGAGCCACGGCTCCCCGATGAACGCCATCGCCGACAATTCCTGGACGCGCGAGCAGAGGCGGCTCGGGGCGGGCCTGGAGAAGCCCCGGGCTGCGGTGGTGGTCTCCGCCCATTGGTGGACCCACGGCACCTTCGTGCAGGCTTCGGCGCACCCCGAGACCATCCACGACTTCGGGGGATTCCCCCGCGAACTGTTCGAGGTCCGCTACCCGGCGCCGGGGAACCCGGAGCTGGCGTCGGAGATAGGGTCCCTCCTGGGAGGGGACACCACGCCGGAGTGGGGTCTGGACCACGGGGCGTGGTCGGTGCTCGCGCGCCTCTTTCCCGATGCGGACGTTCCCGTGGTCCAGGTCTCCATGGACACGGACCTGTCGCCGAAAGGGCATCTGGAGATGGGGCGGAAATTGTCCAACCTCCGGGATCGCGGGATCCTGGTCCTGGCCTCCGGAACCATGACCCACAACCTGCGCGACGCCTCCCGACGCGCCCAGACCGGAGACGCTTCGGTCCCCGAGTGGGCGCAGCGGTTCGACGCCTCCGCGTCCAGGGCGGTGGAAACGCGCGACACGGAGCGGTTGCTCGGCCTCCATGCGACGCAGGACGGGCGTCTGGCCCATCCGACACCGGACCATTGGTTTCCTTTGCTCTGGGCCTACGGGGCGTCCGATGCCGCGGATCCGCTTTCGTACCCGGTGGAAGGGTTCGACATGGGCTCCATGTCCATGCGTTCGATGCGCTGGGGTTGACCCCGGGAATCCGAATGGATTGCATTCCGGCGTTTGCCGCCGCTTCTCGACTACGTTGCGGAAAATGAAGACCAAGATCCACCTCTGCGAGCCGGGCAAGAGGGTCCGGCTCGACCGCCTGCCCACCGACCCGGAGAACGGATCGGAAACGAAGATCGAGGCCATGGAGCGCACCGAGGCATTGCGGCTGGTCCTGCGCGATCTCCAGGAACGCCTCTACGCCGAGGGGCGCAAGGGACTGATCGTGATCTTCCAGGCCATGGACACCGGCGGGAAGGACGGGGCCGTGCGCAGCCTGTTCGCGGGACTGGATCCGGCGGGCGTGGACGTCACCGGCTTCAAGGGGCCCAACAGCTCCGAGCTCGCCCACGACTACCTGTGGCGCATCCACCAGCGCGTCCCGGCCAGGGGAAAGATCGGGGTGTGGAACCGCAGCCACTACGAGGACGTGCTCGCCGCCCGGGTCCGTCGACTGGTTCCCGAGGAGGTCTGGAAAAGGCGGTTCGGGCACATCAACGATTTCGAGCGGATGCTCTCGGACGAGAGGATGGTGGTGGTCAAGTACTTCCTGCACATCGGGCGGGACGTCCAGAAGAAGCGGCTGGAGGAGCGGCTGGCCGATCCCTCCAAGCACTGGAAGTTCGATCCCGCCGACCTGGAGGACAGGCTCCACTGGGACGACTACCAGAGGGCGTACGAGGAAGTCCTGGAGCGCTGCTCCACCGAATGGGCTCCGTGGCGTGTGGTGCCGTCCGACCGCAAGTGGGCGCGGAACCTCGCCTTGGCGGAAGACCTGGTGGAGGTGCTCAGGGGCCTGGACCCGTGCCCGCCCCCTTCCCGGTACGACCTTTCCAGGATCGTGATCGAGTAGTCGGCGACCCGAGGCCCCGGGGCATGTACCTTTCCCCGCCGGACATGCTTCGATCAATTTCCGTCATACTGCCGACCCTGATGGCCCTGGCGGGGTGCAATCCCCCCGACCCGACGCCGCGCGACCTCCGGGTCCGGATCGATTCCATCTCGAGTCGCGTGGAGGAGATCCGCGGCCAGCGCTTTCGCACCCCGGTGCAGGGCCGGTACCTGGACAGGGCCGACCTCCTGCGCATCTACGATTCGGTCAGCTTCGAGGAACCCGATCCCGCCGACAGCTCCTGGGACAGGATGCTCTGGGCCCTGGGTTTCGTGGACAGCCTGGGGTCGCTGGACGGGGCCGCCGACTCCGTGGACCAGGCCTCCATCCAGGCCTTCTATTCCCGCGGTGTCCTCTGGGTGACCGACGAGGTGCGCGACTCGGGAAAGGATCTGGACGTGACCATCGCCCACGAACTGACCCACGCGCTCCAGGACCAGCGCTGGGACCTGGCGAAGCTGTACCGCGAACACCGCGGGCTGGACGGCAGGCTCGGGCTCCAGTACCTCCTGGAAGGGGAGGCGCGGCTGGTGGAGACCATGTACGCTCGAAGGATGACGGATTCGCTCAAGGTGCTGGGCCTCTTTCCGCAGCTCTCCCTGGAGGCCTTCCGCGACACCCTGCGCCAGGGCGACGCCCTGGATCCGGAAATGGTGACCCTTCCCACCTACCACCCCTACGAACAGGGCGCGCGGGCGTTGGCGCTGCGCCGCGCGCGCGGCGGCTGGGCGCGGGTGGACGACTGGTTCCGATCCCTTCCGCCCACCTCGTGCTTCCTCCATCCCGACAGTGATTGTCACACTCCGGAAAGCCTGGATCCTTCCGCCCTGGACGCCTCGCCGCCCGGCTGGCGCGTCCTGAGCGACGGCCGCGTCGGGGAGCACTACATGGACATCCTGTTCTCCCTGTGGCGCGAGTCCGGCCGGGAAATCCCCTCCGGATCCGTGAAGGCTCGCTCCATCCTCCGCGAACCTTGGAGGGATCCCGGGCCGGACAGCTCGGTGGAAGGCTGGAGGGGCGACCATTTCCAGGTCTCTCGCGACGATTCCGGCGACCTGGCCCTGGCCTGGCGGACCGGTTGGCGGGACAGTTCCAGCGCCGAACGCTTCCTGGAGAGCTACCTCCACCTGCTGGTGCACAAGCAGAGGGACGACGAAGTGGTCCTGCGCCAGCCCGGCGTCGCGCTCCTCCACGACCGCCAGGCCGGGGTCTGGGATCGGGTGGAGCGGTTCGGGTCGGAGGTTTGGATCGCGGAGGGCATCGCTTCCCGGGAACCCTTCGCCTTTCCGGGTTCGCGCACGACAGCGGTGCGCAAACGCCGGAGACATCCTTCGCCGTAGGGACGCCGCGGCGAGGTGGGGCCCGGGTCCGGTTTCTACCTTGTGCGCCTCCATGGTCGACGAACTCCACGAGGAATGCGGTGTCATCGGCGTCTGGGGCCTCCCCAAGGCCGTCCAGGCGGCCACCTTGGGACTGCACGCCATGCAGCACCGGGGCCAGGAATCCGCCGGGGTCGCCGTCAGCGACGGCGTGGACGTTCGGCAGGTGAGGGCCATGGGTTTGGTCAGCCGCCTCACCGAACAGCTCGCCTCCCAGCAACCCCTGCCCGGCGAAGCGGCCATCGGGCACGTGCGCTATTCCACGGCGGGCGCCAGCCTCCTGCTCAACGCGCAGCCCATCCTGATCCGCCACAAGCGGGGCGCCTTGGCCATCGCGCACAACGGGAACCTGGTCAACGCGCGACAGATGCGCCGGCAGATGGAGGAATTGGGGCACATCTTCCAATCCACCTCCGACACCGAGACCATCCTCCATCTCATCGCCCGGTTCCCCGGAGACGACTTGGACGAGGCCGTTCGCCATTCGCTGTCCCAGGTCAGGGGAAGCTACTGCGTGACCCTGCTCACCAAGGACCGGTTGTACGCCGGACGCGACCCCATGGGCATCCGTCCCCTCTGCCTGGGCCGGCTGGAAAAGGCGTGGATCGTGGCCTCCGAGTCCTGCGCCTTCGACCTTTTGGGCGCCACCTACGTGCGGGAGATCGAGCCCGGCGAACTTTTGGTGATCGACGAGAAGGGACCGCGCAGCCTGCGGATCGCCGAATCGGAGAAACGCGCGCACTGCATCTTCGAATTCGTCTACTTCAGCCGACCCGACAGCCTGATCTTCGGCCACTCCTGCGACAAGATCCGCCGTCGCCTGGGCAAGCAGCTCGCGCAGGAATGCCCTGCGGAAGCCGACGTGGTGATCGCCGTGCCGGACAGCTCCAACACCGCCGCCTTGGGGTACGCCCAGCGATCCGGGCTGCGGTTCGAGATCGGCCTTTTGCGCAACCACTACGTGGGGCGCACGTTCATCGATCCCACCCAGTCCGGCCGCGAGACCAAGGTGAAGCTCAAGTTCAACCCCATTCCCGGCGTGCTCAAGGGCCGGCGCGTGGTGCTGGTGGACGATTCCATCGTGCGCGGGACCACCTTGCGCGCCCTGTGCCGGATGGTGCGCGAGGCCGGTGCCACGCAGATCCACCTGCGGATCAGCTCGCCCCCCGTGCGACATCCGTGCTTCTACGGCATGGATTTCCCCACGGAAGCCGAGCTCCTGGCTTCCAACATGACCGTCGAGGACATGCGGAAGTACTTGGGCGTGGAATCGTTGGGCTACCTCTCCATCGAAGGGATGGTGGCCGCGGCGCATGAGCTGGAGGGCCAGTTCTGCACCGGTTGCTTCTCCGGGGAATATCCGGACGAGGAGCTGAACAAGCCGCGCACCCAGTTGCAACTGGGGGTCTGAGGCCGAACTCCGGTCCTCCATGGCCATCCTCTCCTTCCGCGACGTCTGCTTCCAGTTCGACGGCATCAGTCTGCTGGACGGCGTGCGCTTTTCCATCGAGCGCAACGAGCGCGTCTGCCTGACCGGTCGCAACGGCACCGGAAAGTCGACCCTCATGCGCCTGGTGACGCACGAGCACGAGGTGGATTCCGGCGAGATCGTGCGGGACGCCTCGGCGCGCATCGCCTACCTTCCCCAGGACATCCCCGATCTCCCGGGCACGGTGTCGGAAATCGTCCGCCAAGGCGTGGCGCACCACGAGGAAGAAGCCTCCTGGAAGGCCGAGATCGAGGCCGAGCGCTGGGTGGAGCGCGCCGGACTGCCCCCGGATTCCCTCTTCTCCGAGCTTTCCGGCGGCCAGAAGCGCCGGGTCCTTCTGGCCCGCGCCTTGTCCGGAGAGCCCGACCTGCTCTTGCTGGACGAGCCCACCAACCACCTGGACATCGACTCCATCGCCTGGATGGAAGAAGTTCTGCTCTCCACCGGTACCGCCCTCCTGTTCGTGACCCACGACCGGGCCTTCCTGAAGCGCATCAGCACCCGCATCCTGGAACTGGACCGCGGCCGCATGTTCGACTGGGCCTGCGACTGGGACACCTTCCTGGTGCGCAAGGAAGCCATGCTGGAGGCCGAAGACAAGTCAAGGTCGGAATTCGACAAGCGACTCGCCGAGGAGGAGGCCTGGATCCGCAAGGGCATGAAGGCCCGCCGCGCCCGCAACGAAGGCCGCGTGCGCGCGCTGGAACGGATGCGGCGCGAGCGGACGGACCGGCGCGAGCGCTCGGGCGCGGTCCAGATGAAGATCTCGGAAGCCGAGAAATCGGGCCGCAAGGTCGCCGAGGCCAAGAACGTCTCCTTCGCCTGGGGCGATGACACGCCGCTATTCCGGAACCTTTCCACCATCGTCAGCCGCGGAGACAAGATCGCGCTGCTGGGTCCCAACGGATCGGGCAAGACCACCCTCCTGCGCACCCTTCTTGGGGAATTGACCCCCACGTCGGGATCTGTCGTACTGGGCACGAACCTGGAGATCCTCTACTTCGACCAGATGCGCGACCAGATCGACCCCGAAGCCACGGTGCGCGACAACATCGGCGAGGGGCGCGAGACCATCACGGTGGGCGGCCAGCCGCGCCACGTGATGAAGTACCTGCAGGAATTCCTCTTCAGCCCCGAGAAGGCCATGCAGAAGGCCAAGGGCCTTTCCGGGGGCGAGCGCAACCGCCTGCTTCTCGCGCGCCTGTTCACCCGGCCCGCCAACGTGCTGGTCCTGGACGAGCCCACCAACGACCTGGATGCCGAGACGCTGGATCTCCTGGAAGATCTTCTGGTTGAGTTCGAGGGTACAGTGATCCTGGTTAGCCACGACCGCGAATTTTTGGACAACGTCGCCACCTCCGTATTGGCCATCGGCCCGGACGGCATCATCACCGAGCACGTGGGCGGTTGGAGCGACTGGAGGCGCGAGATGCAAGCCCGCGAAGCGATCGAACGCGAGCGCCAGAGTCGGGAAAGCTTCGTGGCCGCCAAGACCGCTACGGCACCCCCGCCCCCCAGCGCCAAGAAGCTCTCCTACAAGGAAGCCCGCGAGCTGGAGGCCCTGCCGGCCCGCATCGAGGAGCTGGAGACCAAGCAAGCCGCGATGAGCGCCGCCATGGCCGCGCCGTCCTTCTACCGCAAGCCCGCGGACGAAATCGCCAAGGCCAACCGCGACCTGGAGCAGTTGGCCGCCGAGATCACGCAGGCCTACTCCCGCTGGGAGAAGCTGAGCGGGTAGGTGACCTCGGTCGTTGCGGTCCGAATGCGGGGTGGCCCACGGCGAGCGTCAAATCGTTTCAGGCATCACCCGATAGCGCTTGGCCGGACGCTTGAAGAACTTGGCCAACTTCTGAGCGTTCTCGTGGCTGACGGGGCGCTTCCCGGCGATCATCTGGGAGATGTGCGGCTGCGGGATGCCCGTTGCTTCCGCCAGCGCCTTCTGGGACGATCCCGCCTTGAATAGATCGATGCGCAAATACGAACCGCCGTGCATACGCGACTTGATTTCCCGGTGAAGCTGGGTGGAAGTCCAGTTCTGGGAGTCGGAATCCGTCTCCTCCACACGGATCGGGTAGGCTCCCTTCAGGAGCTCCAGGATGTCGACCAAGGCGTCCTTCGGGCCCTTGAAACTGAATTCAATAAGGGGCGTTTTCGCGACTGCCAGCATAGTAGACCTCGATGATGATGGAACCTTTTTCGATCGTCCAGCAAGCCACCCATCTGTGCGCCAGATGGCAGTGGTACTTGTCCTTCCCGAGCTTGGAGTAATTCGGCCAACTCGACTGCACTGGCCCGGTGGCGGCCAGATCTTCCGCCAGATCCTGGAAAGCGTCTTGGATGGGATCCGGGGCGGACTCGATGCCCTTTTCTGCCTTCTTCGTGACTTTGACCGTGTATCTCACCACTTTCAATATAACATATTATACCACTCTAGGATTTCCGCGCTGCATCGGGTGCCATCTTGCGTGCCGATCCGCCAAAGTGTATGTTTCAGACTGTACACAAGGAGACCCAGGCATGCAAGCCAGCGCTTTGGACCTGCGCACCCACACCCGCGATCTGCTCGGTCACGTGGCGGCTGGCGAAACCGTGATCATTTCGCACCGGGGACATCCCGCGGCGATGCTCGCTCCCTTGGCAGGGAAAACGTCGAAGTCCGCCGATCTCCCGGCTTTCGGAATGTGGGCCGACCGGAAGGATCTCGAGGATCCCTCCGCCTTCGTTCGCGAGCTGCGTCGGAGCCGGTTCTGACCCTCGTCGACACCGACGTGTTCATCTGGCTTCTGCGCGGGCGCGAAGAAGCCAGGGAGGCGCTGCTTGCCATGGAGGGCATCCACCTTTCCGTGGTGACCCGGATGGAACTGGTCCAGGGGATGCGCTCCCGCCAGGAGTTGCCCTTGCTCAACCGCACGCTGGTTGCACTCGAGGCAAGGACACTGGACATCGATGCCGCCATCAGTTCGCGGGCGTCGCTTCTGGTGGAGGCCCATTTCCACAGGCATCATCTGATGTTGGCCGACACCCTGATCGCCGCCACGGCCTTGCAGCATGGGCTTCCGCTTTTGACCGGCAACCACAAGCACTACCGGAATCTGCCGGGGTTGGAGATCCGGCGCTTCCGGATCAAGGAACCGTGAGGCTCTCCGCCTTCTTGTGACCGCCGCCGTCCGCCAGGTCCAATTTCCCACGCACGGTGGCAACCAAGTCTTCCACCGGAAGGAAGGCGTCCAGGACCAAGGCGTCCCGGCAAGGCTCCCAAGCGGCGAATTGCGCCGGGAGCAGGCGGCCATCGGCGAAGTGCCCCTCCCTGTGGGCCAGGCGTTGGGCGATCCTTTCCTGGGGTCCATCCAGGTGGACGAACACCAGATCCTTGGACGCCTCGCGCAAAAGAGTCCGGTAGGACTCCTTGAGGGCCGAACAGGCGAGCACGGCACAACGGCCCACGCTTTCCCGGGTGTGGATTTCGTGGGCCAGGCGTTCCAGCCAGGGGAGCCGGTCCAAATCCGTCAATGGCTCGCCGCGCACCATCTTGGACAGGCTCAAGGGACCGTGGAAGGCGTCACCTTCCAGGTAGTCCCATCCCGTGGAGGCGGCCAAGGCGCGACCGAAGGTGCTTTTGCCGCACCCGGTCACACCGATGACCACCACGAAATGGACGGGATCTTTTGCCACGGTACCCATTAAGGTACTGGCGAATCGCCGAGAAATCCGCGGGATCCGCGTGAACGGTCCGAATTTGGCATCTCGGAACTAAGGCACTCGATCCTGCGGTGATCCCTCAGTGCCCACAGCCGGACCTTAGGCGTCCGGTAGACCACCACCGCCCCGGCCTTCGCAAGCTGGTCTTCCATACCGGCCAGTTCGTCGGGGCTCCACCATCCGGGCGTTTTCCGACCGGTTTCGATCAGCGTGAATTCCGCGAGCGGATGGGTAGGATCCATCCAGGTCAGATCCTGGCCCCAGGCGAAATGCGCCGCGCCCCGGGGACTGTAGAGCGCAAGTGACCTGTCCCTGGGGATCTTCGCTTCCAGGCAGACCAGGGATTTTCGGTCCGCGCCGTGGAGCCCGTGGTAGAGGAGCCTTCCCTGCCAGATCGCGAGGCAGACCGCTGCGAAAAGCCACCCCAGCTTCCAACGTGTTCCGAGGTTTCCGCTTGGACCACTCTCCAGTAGGGCTGCCAAGAAGAAGATTGGGGCGAGGGTCGCCGCGTAATGCAGGAAGGGGCTTCGGGTTGCCCAGGACTGCACCAGGAAGAGGACGAGGCACAGGGGGATCGCCGCAACCAATAGGGGGGCTGATTTTTTCGTGAAGCCCCCCCACGCGACGTAGACGAACCCCAGGTACCCGAAGGTGGCGACCTGGAGGAAATTCTTCAGCCCGCGCGCCAATACCCCCACCGTGTTTCCGGTATTTGGCGAGGCAGGGAAGGCCTTGGACCAGACGTTCCAGGTTCCCGCCACGAGGTGGGGCAGGATCACGAACGTGGAGAGGACCGCCCAACCCAGGGAGAGAACGATCACCGCCGCGCCCATCCTGCGATGTCCCAGGATCCAGAAGACCCAAATCCCGATTCCCAGGGTTGTCAAGGCGACATCTTCGCGACTGGCGAGTGCCAGGATCAGGCACAGCCCGAAGCGTCCCCATTTGGCTTCCCTCGCGAAGAGCAGGGACCAGAGGAGGGGCGTGACGGCGAAGATCAAGGGTTGATACCCCTCGGCGAGCCCGCAGTTCGGACCGATCACGAGTGGGTGCAGTGCCCAGAACCAGGTCCAGCGTCGTGCATTTCGGGACGACAGGCCGGTGGATATGGCCAACCGATACGCAGCCGGAACCGACATGGCCAAGACCATGGCCTGAACCGCCGCAAGGGTTGGGTAGATGGGAAAAAGGGCGAAGAAGGGAAGAACCACGACCATCGGGAAGAACCAGAGATGGACCCCGAAGACCGGCACGGTTTCCGTGGAGTTCGAAGCACCCATCCCGTGCTGGAGGATGGCGTGGAACGACTGCATGGCGGAGGCGGCGTCGACCATGGTGTTGAACGACCACCATTGGACGAAGCTCAACCCGAAGGCGAAGGTGAAACAGGTCGATGCGGGGAGCCACCAGTCGGGGAAGTCGAGTGTCCGCTTCATCGCTGGAACGCTCTCTTCGTGCGAGGCCAGACAGGCCGCGACCAACTCCTTCCGGGCCGCAATATCGGCCGTTCCACGAAGTGCCAGGAGAGGGCCGCCAAGACCAAGGTCACCGCCGTCGCCTCCCCAGGGTGAGCTCGGCAGGGGAACACCGCGGGAATCGGTCCAGCAGGCACTGCTGGACCGGCCAAGCCCAGAGGTAGAACCCGTAGGACCAGTCCGGAAGGAATCGATTCGGTGAAATGGGGAGGTGACCGATGGCGACCACGCCCAATGGAATGAGCATCGCGTCCACGGCGTCCTGCTCGTAGGGAAAGGCGAAAAGGGCTAGGCGAAGCAGGAACACCGCCAACAGGATCCACCGAAGGGTCCTTTGGGAGGGATTCGATTCCGCGAGGGTCCACCCTCCCGCGAACAGAGCCAGGAAATTGACGAGGTAATAGACTCGAATGCCGCCCAGCTTGAAGTCGCCACCCGGAAGGATTCTGTCCCCTCCCAGGAGCAGGATCGTCGATATCCCCCAGATCGTGGCGGGAACGATTGCGCCGTGGAGTCGTGTTCGGCGCAGCCAGCCGAACCAAAGCACCCCAAGGAAGCCGTACATGAGGATCTCGTAAGGGAGGCTCCAGACCGACCCGTTGGCAGATCTGAGCATATGCGTTAGAAACAAGCCGGGAAACTCCCACCGCAAGATCCCGTACATCCCCGAAAGCAGGGTTCCGCCGCCAAGGTGGAATCCGGGGGGATGGGAAAAGAGCGGCCAGACGATCAAAGTTGTCCCGAGCACCGCGACGATGTAGGCGGGACCAAGACGCCGAGCTCGACGCATCGTGAAATCCCATGGGTTGCGACTCCGTCTGGCGCTTTGCGAGATCATGTACCCGCTCAAAGAGAAGAAGATGGCCAAACCCCACCCACCCCATTTGGTTCCCTCCAGACCCAAAAGCCGGGGGGAATGCTCCAGGAGGACGAACCAGGCGGCAAGCAACCGCATCCCGGTGGCATTGTGCAAACGCATCGCTGAAAAATGGATCACCATGACATCCCGGAAGTCATCGTATTTTCCTTTCACAGAGCGCTTGCCATGCCAGCCCCAGTCCTGGAACACCGGTTCAGGAATTCGTCAAAGGCAAACCTGGAAAGGAAGTGGAGGGTGGAGAAGGTCGCATTCGCAGACAGGGTTCGCCGCTGGGCGGCTTGGCCATCCGTCCAAATCAGACTCGACCTGGACACGCGGTGCAATCTGCGCTGCGAGTTCTGTTCAACAGGGCATGCGGGAAATGTCGATCGGGCTCCGTTCCCCGAACCGGATCTGGAAACCGCGTTCCGGGTGGCGGGGCGCGAGGCGTGGTCCGTGTTCCTTTCCTGCGGCGGAGAACCCCTGCTCCATCCGGCGTTCGAGAGAACCATGGCTTTGACGTGGAAGCATCTTCGCCATCTGGACGTGCAGATGGTCACCAACGCCACGCTGCTGAACGAGGCCAAGGCCAAGGCGATCCTGGACTCCAATCTCTCGCGGATCTTCTTCTCCGTCGATTCGGTGGACGCCGAGCGCTACGCTCGACTGAGGCCTGGTGCCGTTTGGGAGACCACGCGCCACAACATCGAGCGATTCATGGAACTGCGGGGCAAGGCGAAATGGCCCCGCGTGACCGTGATCATGATCCTGATGAAGGAGAACCAGGAGGAGCTTGAAACGGTCGCGAACTTCTGCGAGGGGATCGGTGTCGATGCGTTCCGCGTCCAGCACCTCGCGACTTTCGCGGATGTGCCCACCACGCTTGGGTCTGCGGAAGACACCCCCGAGATGAGACGTCGACTCCTCCGGCTGCAGTGGCGGCTGTTTCGCCGCCGGATCGTCTTCGACCATCCCTTCGCATTGCGTCTGGAAAAATGCCTTTCCCTCCTGGCTACGGTGCGGTTGTACCGGAACCCTTGGGGGTACCTCAAATACCTCGTGGGAGGTGCATGGGGTGCGTTGACCAGTCCGTGTCGTCGCGTCGGATGGGAGGCCACGGTCTATCGCGATGGGCGGTATTCGTCATGCGTCGGGATCGCGGACGTTCCATGGGATCCGAAAGGGAAGACCAGCTTCCTGCGGTATTTGCGCCAAAGTCGCCATCGCCATTCCCGTGCATCCTTCCCCGGATGCGATGGATGCACGTTCCATCGACCGGAAAAGCGTCATGCTTCGCGAGCAACCTCCAAGCTTTCTGGGGACGCACAGCTGTAGCGTTGCGGAAAGATGGCTTTTTGGTGCCCCCCGGGGACTCTATTCCCCCACGAGCAAAGGCCCATGGGCGGAATTCCGAGAATCCTTCAGGGACCAGTAGTACACGCCGGGACGGAGTTTCGAGGTGGCAGGGAGCTGGATCTGGAACAGTCCGTCCGTCGATTTGCTGTGATCCACATGAAGCACCAGGGTCCCATCGGCGGCCACCAGGTCGAAATTGGCGTTCGCAGTGGCTCCGTCCACGAAAAGGGTCTGATTCTGGCGAAGCCGCACCGGGTTTGGATAGACCTTGATGGTCGACTTGGAAAGCCGTACGGGTACAGGACGGTAGGGGGACGTCCAGATGGACAGACCGGATGCGGTGGCGATCACCGCTCTACCGGAGGCGGAATCCAGAGCCAAGTCCCGAATGGCGTCGTCCGGGAGGCCATCGCGTGTGGTCACCGAATGAAGCAATTGGAAGACCGGCGTGGTGGAATCCATCTGCAGCGAATAGATGTCGATCCCGCTCCCGCCGGCAGCCCAGATCTGTCCCTGGGCATCCACCGCCAACGCGGTGTAGTTCTGGTTGGCTCCAGGAGCCCGGACGATGGTATCCGTCGAGGAAGGGTCGGCGGGGAAGATGCCAAGTTCACCGGATCCAGCGGCAACAATCCAGGTCCTTCCACCCAAAGGGTAGGTCGAGAGTCGTGTGAACAGAGGGGGGGCGGATACATTGGCCGGCCAATGCTGCGCTCCGCTGACAGTTTGTGGGGGATTGGATGGCGCCACATTCTGGAGCTGCACCAGACCGCTGGACGTGGCCAGCCAAAGATCGGTACCGACTTGGTCGAGATCGTTGACTCTCAACGCACCTCCGCTGCCCACGATAGAGGTCGGATCCAGATCCACGCAAACCGGTGTTTTGTTGCCGACGGACGGAAAGTAGATCAGCGGTCCCGCACCTGTCGGAAAGAGAGTAGATGCCCATACACCGGAGGTGGCGGCATGGACACCAAGCGTGACCACTCCGTACAGGGGGTAATCGGAATGGTCGAATTCGATGAAACAGGTGTCGTCGTGACGATTCCAGAGCGACCAAGTACCGGGAGCTGGGGAGATGAGGTATCCACCATGCGAAGTGTTGTCGCCCCAAGAGCCAACGACCGTCTCCCCTTGCGGACCCACGGCGAACACCTTTCGCCAGACGCCATAGGAAAACGTGGTGGAGAGATCCCAGT
>CAYXXL010000036.1:0-14688 GCA_964469025.1 uncultured Fibrobacteria bacterium | reverse complement strand
AAGATGGCGCCGTGGGCGTCCACGGCGTGGGCACCGTCGTCGTCGAACCAGAGGTCGGTCGACATCCGTCGCACCAGGAAGATCCCTCTGCCGTGGTCCATTCCCAGGTTCGAGGGGTCTCTGGGATCGGGAACGGAATCGACGTCGAACCCGGCTCCTTCGTCGTGGACGGCAACGAGGATTTCCCTCCCCTGCAGGAGCCATGCGCAGAAGGCGCGGGCGTTCGAGCGGTCGCGCAGTCCGTGGGCAACCGCGTTCACGCAAAGTTCCGAAGCCAGGAGCTGGGCTCGCCGGACATCGCGCAACGACCAGCCCGCCGACTCCAGTTCGGCGCGCAGCACGTCGACCAGATCCCAGGCTTCGTGCGCGGTGCGGAATACCTTGATCTCGGGATCGGACGAGGACGGAAACCGTCGCAGCACCGCGGGTCGGTCCCGCGACCGGAAGAGCACGTCCAGCGCGAGGAAGGTCCGGTCGTCGTCCCGACCGTCCGCGGACATCCCCGGGAATTCCTCCTCCACGGCCTGCAGGGCGGGTTCCGGGTCCACACCCACCCCGGACGGGATCCGGGCGACGAACTCCTTGTAGCCCAGGCGGCGCCCTTCGACCGTCGCCGATTCGTAGTAGCCGTCCGTGAAGAGGCAGAACCTGTCTCCAGGAGCCAGGCGGATCGAGTCCTCCACGTACCTGCCCTGCTCCACGATCCCGAGGAACAGACCCCTGGCGCCCAGGGATTCCCTGGTGCCGTCGGCGTGGAACACCACCGGACGCGGATGGCTCGCCCTGCAATAGCGCAGTTCCAGCGTTTCCAGGTCCAGGATGCCGAGGAAGGCGGTGACGTAGTGGCCCAGGACCAGGCTGCGGCACAGGTCGTGGTTCATGCCTTCCAGGATCCGGGCGGGTCCCGCCTCGGGAAAGGCGTGGTTGAGAAGGCTCATGCGCACCAGGGCGGCCTCGAAGGCAGCGGGAAGGCCATGTCCGGAGACGTCCGCCAGGAACAGGCACAGGTGACGTTCGTCCAGCAGGCTGATGTCGTAAAGGTCTCCTCCGATGGGGCGGCATGGCTGGTAGCGCACCCTGCAGGCGAGACCGTCGATCCTGGGGAGGTCCTTGGGGAGAAGGGCTCGCTGGATTTCGCGGGCCATCTCCACCTCGGCCTGGAACGCGTCCGTCAGACGACCGAGCGAATCGTTCCGGTCCACCAGCTCCTTGCGCGCGGACGACAGGTCGGTCGCGTCCCGAAGGCGCAGGATCGAAAGGCGGCGGACTCCGGCGGCGAGGGGAAAGGCCTGAGCCTCCAGCACGCGACCGTTCCGTTCCCGGAGTTCCATCGGTCCCGCCGCGCTGGCGTGGTCCAGGCACTCCATGAAGAGGGGAAAGGCGGGCTCCAGGAACGGCGCCAGCCCGGAAAGGGGGCGTCCCACGATTTCCCGGAAGGTCCTGCCGCACAGTTCCGCGAACGGTCTGTTGGCTCGCAGGACGCGCAGGTCGGGGTCGACCACCGCCATGGGGTCCACGTGGTCGAAGATCTCCTCGAGGTCGCGCTTGGAACGACGGATCCTGTCCACGATTCGGAAGAGCGCCGCGGTGGATCCCGCCGCGGCGGCGAACAGCGCGAACAGCGCGGCTTCGATGCCGTGGATCCCGGTCAAGCGGGCGCCCCGGCGGCCAGATCGCACAGGAGGAGGAAGGCGTCCTCGCCGTTGTCCACGTAATAGCTCGTGCGGACGCCGACCTTCCGGTACCCGAGCTTCGCGTAGAGCGCGAGGGCTCCCGCGTTGGAGGCCCTGACCTCGAGATGCGCGAGTCGCGCCCCCCGGTGGACGGCCCAGCCGTGCGCCTGCGAGACCATCCCGAAACCCAATCCCTTCCTGCGAAGTTCCGCGTCCACCCCCAGGGTCCCGATGTGCAGCTCGTCCGCGACCAGCCAGGCGCACAGGTATCCGACGATCCCGACCCCGGGCTCCTCCAGGACGCGGGCGTACCCCGAATCCCCCCGCGCGAGTTCCTCGCGGAAGTTCCCGGGAGTCCAGGGATGTCCCTGGCAGTGGTGGTCGAGGACGAACACCGCGGGTATGTCGGCCTCGTCCATCCGCCTCCAGTCCAGCTGAACGGAATCCGTCACGGCCGCCCGCCTCCCGAGAGGAGTCTCGCCCGACCCGCATGCGAGACCTCCAGCCGTCCCGAGGACAGGAGATCGCGCCTGCCTTCGCCATCGACCTGCACCGCGTTGGGCCCCGTCCAGGTGGCTTCGAAGGAGGTGGCTTGCCAGGAGAGGAGCATCCGCCTCTGGAAGAATCCCTGGATCCTGGGAAAGGCGGACGTGGCCACGAGCACAGGATAGTTCCAGAGGTGGGGAATGGACATCAGGGTCAGGAGCCCGTCGTCCGCTCGCGTGCGCGTGGGCCTCAGGAGTCCCGAGGCGTAGGAACCCACGTTCAGCGCCAGCAGCGAACGATGCCCGCCGAGCCCGCGGTCGAGGATCGAGCCGTCGGCGAGTCGCGCCCGGATGCGAAAGCTCTGCGGCAGGTGCCGGGCCAGGCTCCCGATGCCGGCGCGGGCGTAGCCGAGCTTGATCCCGAGGGTGCTGTGCCTGGCGCCGGTGAGGTCGCGGGATCGACCGAACACCTCCGTCACCCAACCGTCGGACCCGAAGGAGAGGTAGTTGGCGAGAACCGCCCGGCCACCCACGTCCCAAAGGTCCAGGGGCGAGATGCGATCCTCCAGGAGGGTCCGGACCAATTCGGGCAGACCCTTGTCCTGGAAGACGTCGAGCAACCGCAGCTCGCGCGCCAGGTCGTTCCCCGTCCCGAGGGGGACGACACCCAGGGCCGCGTCGGCGCGGCTCGAGAGCCTCATCCCCTCCAATGCCTGTCCGATGGTTCCGTCTCCGCCGGCGACCACCAGCCGGTCGCATTCGGACAGGATCCGTCGGGCTTGTTCCGGAACCGCGTTGGGGATGGTGAGCTCGCGGATCCAAGCCGACCGCCGAAGCCCGAGCCCGTCCAGTATCGCGGGAAGCTGGTCGTGGATCAGCCTCCCCCGGCCGCTGCCCGACACGGGGTTGACGAGAAATCCGTATCGAAGGCCGGGCCCGAAGCCGACGGTGGAAGCATTCATCGCGTTGTAGGCGGAAACGATACTACCTGGGCATGCGCGCGGCGGAAAATCCATTCCCAGAAATTCGCCGTCCGGGTCAGATGCTCCCGGAGGATGTTCTCCCATCCTGCGGAGGCAGCCTCTCCCGCCGCAAGGCCGTGGACGTTCCAGCCCGCCCGTTCGGCAAGCCAGCACGCGCGGGGCAGATGCCATTCCTGGGAGACGATCACGAGACCGCCGCGGGGCGTCCCCAGGTTCGACACGCTGGACCGGGTGTTGACGCCATTCCTGTCCAGGAACATCCTCAGGCTGTCAATCCCGTGGTCCACCAGGTACCTCCGCATGGCGCGGGGCTCGTCGTAGCCGCCCGGGACCGCCGTTCCGGAAAGCACGATCCGGGCATCCGGCCAGCGCCGAGCGGCGCCGAGAGCCGTCTCCACGCGCTGGCGCAGGACAGGACTCGGCTTCCCGTTGCGCAGGACCGAGGCGCCGGGAACCAGGAGGACGTCCGGGGCCGGGAGTGCGTCCATGCCGCGCACGAGCGGAGCACCCCGGAACAGCACCCAGAAGTCCGGGCCCGCGAGGAGCGCCAGGATGGCGATCCACCCGAGCCGACCCAACCCGCGAACCCCCTGTTTGGCGTTGGTGGGAACCATGTGGGCCAAGGTACCAAGCACCGGCGCTAGAGGGGGTGGTCTCCCACTCCTCGGAAGGCGTCCTTGATGCGCATGTACTTGAGGGCCATGGCCCGGTTGGAATCGCGTTCGGCCCGCGTGGTCTCGCGGGCGATCCTTCCGGGCGCGCCCACGACGAGCGAACCCGCGGGAATCTTCTTCCCGGGGGGCACGAGCGCACCGGCGGCGACGACGCAGTCGTCCCCGATCTCCGCTCCGTCCATGACGATGGATCCCATCCCCACCAGCACGTTGTTTCCCACGGTGCAGGCGTGCAGGATGGCGGAGTGTCCCACCACCACGTCCTCGCCCAGCACCACGCCGAAATCGTCGGCCAGATGGATCACGGCGTTGTCCTGGATGTTGGAGCGCGCGCCGATCGAGATGGTGTTGATGTCGGCGCGGAGGACCGCGTTGAACCAGACGGACACGTCCTCTCCGAGGAGGACTCCGCCCGCGACGTGTGCGCCGGGCGCGATCCATGCCCCCTCCGCCAGTACGGGCAGTTTGCCCAGGAATGCGTGGATCGACATCGTTCTGGTGATCTCCTTTTCCCAAAGAAAGAAATCTGGGTGGTCGCCGTTCCTCCACCGTCGGAAGGCTTCCATGCTCCTGCTCCTTCGCTCGGCTAGATTTGCTCCCTGCGAAGATGGATGGAAGGCGGAATCCGAAAAGGAGGATCGAAATGTCCGATGTTCTTCCCGCCGACATCGCCCCCCGCCGCGCCCTGGTCTGCGCGTTGGATTGGGGACTGGGCCATGTGGCCCGCACGACCCCGCTGGTCCGCGAGCTCCTGTCGCGCGGATGCGAGGTGGTGTTGGCTTCCAACGGGAGGTCCGCCGATTGGTGGAGGATGGAATTCCCGCACCTGGAACTGCGCGAACTTCCCGACTACGGGGTGCGCTACGTCTCGGGTCCCCTCCTGGTTCCCTCCCTGCTCCTTTCCCTGCCCCGCCTGCGAAGCGCGATCCGGGCGGAAGCGGGCCTGGTGGCCTCGTGGCGCCCGGGGAATTTCGACCTGGTCCTTTCCGACAGCAGGTTCGGCTGCGCGATGCGCGGGGTGCGTTCCGTCTTCCTGACCCACCAGCTCCGTCCGGCCCCGCCCTTGGGCCTCGGGATCGCCGAGAGCCTCGGGGAGCGATCCATGGCGGGCCTGGTCCGCGCGTTCTCGGAGATCTGGATCCCCGATCGGGAATCCGGACGGATCCTGTCGGGTCGATTGGGCCATCCCCGCCGACCATCCGGGTTTCCGCCGCTGCGGTACCTGGGGCCCCTCTCGCGGTTTTCCGCGACGCGTCCCGATCCGCTCTGGTCCGGTCCCTGGACCACGGTCGGCATCGTCAGCGGACCGGAACCGACGCGGACGGACCTCGAGGCGCTCCTGCGCCATCTCTTCTCCCGCCGACCCGGTCGCCATCTGTTGGTGCGCGGACGTCCGGACCTGCCTCCGTCGCCGGTTCCCGGCGATGGAAACGTGGTGGAGTCGGCCCATCTTGCATCCCCCGCCCTGGCGGCGGCCCTCCTCGGGGCGACGGAAATCGTCACCCGTGGCGGCTACTCCACCGTGATGGACCTGGAAGCCCTGGGCCTCCTGGGCCCGCGATGCCTCTTCGTGCCCACGCCGGGACAGACGGAACAGGAAGCCGTCGCACGGAACCTCGCCGCCCGGGGACTCGCGAGGAATCTCCGGCAACGGGATCTGCGCGGCTTGGCCTGAACCTCACGGCCCGAGGTCGGACGCCTCGATGGAGCACAGCGCCTTGTCGGACAGATCCTGACCTCCAGCCACCCGGTCGGCCTGCCGGGAAACGACGGCCTCGAAGAGGTTCCGCACGGACCTGGCGTTGCCGAAGGACCCGTCCTTGCCCTCCTGGAGATCCTTCAGGCGGGAAGCCAGCGCGTCCAGCGCCTGCGGTGAAAGATCGAGCTGGTAGCGTCGGCAGAGCGAAAGGAAGATCTCCTCCATCTCCCCGGGGTCGTAGTCCGGGAAATCCCAGACGTGCGGAAAGCGCGAGCGCAACCCGGGGTTGGACTCCAGGAAGGTCTCCATTTCGGGGCCGTAGCCCGCGGCCACCACCACCAGGCGCGTCCTGAAGGTCTCCATGCGCGCGATCAGGGCGGCCACGGCTTCCTTCCCGTAGTCGGCGGAGTCGCCGGTGGTCAGCGCGTAGGCCTCGTCGACGAAAAGGACGCCGTCCAGGGCGGATCTCACGATCTCGTCGACCTTCTCCGCGGTCTGGCCCATGTAGCCGGCCACGAGGCCGACGCGGTCGGTCTCCACCAGGTGCCCGCGCTCCAGGAGCCCCAGCCCCTTGAGGATGCGGGCGTAGAGCCGTGCGACCGTGGTCTTGCCGGTCCCGGGGTTGCCGGTGAACACCACGTGCAGGCTCACGGGGACCTCCGCGAGGTGGCGTTCTCGCCGCAGGACCTGGACCTTCAGGAGGTTGGACAGTTTCCGGACATCGTCCTTCACCGAGGAGAGGCCCACCAGGGCGTCCAGTTCGGAAAGGGCCGAGGCCAGCTCGGTCTGGCGGGCAGCCGCGGTCGGGACCGGTGGCGGCGAATCGGGATCGCAGGGGGGCGACGCTTGGGCCACAACCGGTGCCGAAGCCGAGGGCCCGGGCGGTGGGGCCGAATCCCCCGGCGACGATCCCGCGATCCCCCAGGCCTGCGGGACGAACCGGGGGACTTGCTTTGGCCCGGCGGGAACGCGCACGGACGCTTCCGGAAGACCGGTCTCGACCGGCCTCTTGCGCGGCGAACCGACTTGGCCAGGAGCCGATTCCATCGTCTTCAAGGCCTTGTAGGCTGCCCAAAACGCCTGGAATCCTCTCGTTTCCCGATCATCCACCTTGCCGTCCAAGCGCACCACCAGGGAGTAGTAGGAGTACAGTCCCGTGGCCAACCGCGAGAGCCCCTCGGACAGCACCGGGTTGGATTCGAAGGACTGCGCCCAGTGGGGAACCTGGAAGCGCGTCTCGCCGCCATGCTCCTTCAAGAGGAACCGGTACCTCTCCAGTTCGGCTTCGAGGAAGGACTGGGCCACCCAATCGCCCCGTGCCGAGAGTTGCTGGATCTTCGCCCCCAAGCCCAGGCTCTGCACCAGCGCCCAGTCCAAGGCCGCCAACGCCGCCAATTCGCGCTCGCCGATGCGGTCCCAGGAGTAACCCAGAAGGATCTGGATGCAAAGCAGGTCGTGGCGCAGCGCCTCGCGGTATTCCTGAAGACCGCGCGCCTCGGACAAGGCCGCGACCAGGGGTGAAAGTTGGACTTGCAAGGCCAATGCGCGCTCGTCCAGGCGTTCCAGGAAGGGTTCCATGTGGTCGCCAAGCTTAGCACCTGCTGCATGCCTCGGGTCGGTCGAAGCCCTCCGAGGTCGGCAAGGATCTCCATCGGGGAAGGACATGGATTGCCGAGACCCCGACCGGTTGGAGTCCCGCAATGCCGGGAAACAGAGCTGGCCCGCGAATTGTTTACAGGTCCTGGCAATCCAGTCCGATAGGCGGGCTGGAGAGAGGCCTCGCCCTGTGGCCTCCGGGGATCGTAGACTCGAACCCTCGGCACCGTCATCGACACCAGCAAAGAGGCACTCCATGAGCATCGACAGCATATCCGCGAACAACGCGGCCTACACCACGGCGACGACCAACAACAACCTGCCGGGTGGCCAACTCGGGCAGGACTTCCAGAGCCTGGCCAAGGCGCTGAGTTCCGGCGACCTGGGCTCCGCGAAGACCGCATTCGCCAGCATCCAGACCGATATCCAGAACGGCCCGGGAGGCAGCGCGTCCGCCTCCACATCGTCTTCGAGTTCTAGCGGCTCCTCCAGCAGCACCAACCCCTTGCAAGCCTTGGCGGCGGCCCTCAAGAGCGGGAATCTCCAGGACGCCCAACAGGCGTTCGCAGCGCTCCAGCAGTCCGGGAAGGGCCACCACCATCACCACCACAAGGAATCCGGCACCGCTTCCGCGAACTCCACCGACTCCTCGAATTCCGCGAACGGCACCGGTTCGGGCAATGGGATCCAATCCGATTTCAAGGCGCTTGCCACCGCACTGAGTTCCGGCAGCCTGAGCGATGCACAGACCGCGTTTTCGACGCTCCAGTCCGATTTCAAGAACAATCCTCCCCCCGCGCCTCCGGATCCATCCGGAATGAGCGGCCAGAACCTCGACACCTACGCCACCTGAGGTCGCAGGAAACGGATCTCCTGTACCTGGAGATCGTTTCGGCGGGGACCCGGTCTCCGCCGTTCCTTTTGTTCCCTCGATCTATCTTCCCCTGCGATGAACGGCAGCCCAGGTCTCCTGCTCCAGCCCTTGGGCTTCATCCTTTCGGGGATCGACCGGCTGGTGGTCTGGATCGGGAATTGGATCCTCGGCGCCATCGAGACCATCTTCGATTTCCTCGAATTCCTGGGCCAGACCGCGGCGGCGGGATGGAAGTTCTACCGGCATCCCCATTTCACGGTGGAGCAGATGTACGCCATCGGCATCAGTTCCATCCCGCTGGTGGCCACCACGTCGCTCTTCACCGGGGCGGTCACCGCCTGGCAAGCCGCCTACCTCTTCTCGGACTACATCCCCCTCACCTTCCTGGGGACGGCGGTCGGAAAATCCATCATGCTGGAGATGGGCCCCGTCCTCACCGCCCTGGTGGTGGCGGGGCGCACCGGTGCCGGAATGACCTCGGAGCTCGGCTCCATGGCGGTCACCGAACAACTGGACGCCATGGACGTCCTGGGTCTGGACCGCCACCAATTCCTGGTGGCTCCGCGCATCCTGTCCGGACTGGTGATGCTCCCCGTCCTGTGCATCCTTTCCGCGTTCGTGGGGCTCATGGGCGCCCTTGGCGTCGCGATGGCCTTCAAGGGGATGGAGCCGAGCCTCTTCTGGAAAGGGGTGCGGTTCTTCTACGACGACTGGGACGTGATGGTGGCGCTGATGAAGGCCGTGGTCTTCGGATTCATCATCACCGCCTTCGGATGCTACTCCGGCATCCGCGCCCGCAACGGCGCGGAGGGCGTGGGCAGGGCCATCGAACAGTCCGTCCAGGCTTCCGCCGTGAGCATCCTCATCTCCAACTTCCTGCTCGGGTACATCCTGCTCTGACCCCTTTGGGGCGTCGAAGGTTGTCAGAAACCGTCGCCACCTGGCCTCTCGCCCGCGGCGCGGAACGCCTGCCCCAGGAATCCGATCTGGCGGCCCCAGCGCCTGCAGTGCACGCAGATGGCGAGGTGCAGGACCAGGGCGACCCGGCGTTTCGGGGAAAGACGACCGTCGCGGGCGCGGGACAGCAGTTCGCTCGCCTCCCGGCAGCGGATGATTCCGAAGGGAGGATTCAACCTCGGCCCCACCGTTCGCCGACGCAACCGCGCAACCGCAGCCTCGCCCGGTGCAGCAGCACGTGGCAGTTGGATTCGGAAAGCGACAATTCCCGACAAATACCGGAAACGTCCATCTCCTCGACTTCGCGCAGCACGAAGACCCGGTACATCCGCTCCGGCAGGATGCGGGCGCAGATCTCCAGGACCTTCCAGAAGCCCTCGGCGTGGAGCGCATCTTCGGGATTTCCCCAGGAGGCCACGGGCTCCTTCCAGTGGCCGGTGCCGTCGAAGGGATCCTCGCCGCAGGCGGGACAGGGATCGTCCTCTTCCGGTGGCGTCCGTCGCCAGTGGTCCACCACCTTGTGGCGGAGGATCCCGGCGAGCCATCCCCGGGTGACCTCGCCCCGCAGCCTCTCCACTGCGCCCCAAGCGGCGACAAGGGTCTCCTGCACCACGTCCTCGGCGGCGTCGGACCGGGCACCCAGGCGCCACCGGGCTTGGCGCAGGAGCCAAGGACGATGCTCGGCCAGCCGCAACTGGAATTCGACCGACGTATCCACCATTTCGAAAAGATACCCGTCGCCGCACTTTGAGAAGAATTATGAGATTCATTGTAAGAACGGCGGCTGTCCAGGCGACTCTTGGACGGGCACCGAACGATCGGTGCCTTTGCCGACCGAAGCCTCCCGGCCTCGGAATCCTGCCACAATGTCCCAACGGAGATCACCATGAAGAACACCGTCCTGCGCACCCGCCTGTCCGCTCTCGCCCTCGCCGGCCTCGCCACCGGCCTCGCCGCCGGCCCCCTCCATGCCGGGGACTGCGATTCCACCAAGATGGAGAAGAAGGGCTGCAAGGGGAAGACCTGTTGCAAGGGAATGGCCCACGACAGCGCCATGGCCAAGGAGGACCGCTCCTGTTCCGGCACCGGGCACTGCGGGGGAACCGACTCCACCAAAGGCGCAAGCGTCGATTCCACCAGCCCCATGGCCAAGGTGATGGCCGCGAAGTCCGAGAAGGAATTCGCGAAGGCCGCGAAGGCCGCGGGCATGAAGGTGGAGAAGACCTCCTGCGCCACCAAGAATTCCTGCAAGGGCGTCTACTTCAACGCCGGCAAGACCACGGAACTCTCCTGCAAGGGAACCGCTTCTTGCCACGGGCTCAAGGCCACCATGTGAGTCGGGCGTTCGCGCGGGACGCGGTGGGGGTGGGTTTGCGCCCCCCCCACTTCGCCGACGCGTTCCAGGATCCGTCCGGGGTGGATTTCTTCGAGGTGATCGCGGAGAATTACCTGGGGACCGGACCCGTTCCCGCCGCCAACCTGGAGAAGGCCCGGAACCTGCGGCCCGTGGCCTTGCACGGGGTGTCGCTGGACCTGTTGGGCACGGATCCCCTGGACCTGGACCACGTCCGTCGCGTGGGCGCGCTCGCCGAACACCTGGGCGCGCCCTGCTTTTCCGACCACCTGTGCTGGACCCGCCTGGACACATGGCGTTCGCACGACCTCCTTCCCACGCCGTTCACCGAGGAGATCGCCGACCACGCGGCCCGGCGGGCGGAAATCGTCCAAGGGACGCTTTCGGTCCCCTTCGGGATCGAGAACCTCTCGAGCTACGCGGCCTTCTCCGGGTCCACCCTCACCGAATGGGAGTTCTACCGGCGAGTGGTGGACGGCGCGCGCGTCTGGAGGATGCTGGACATCAACAACATCTTCGTGTCGGCCAGAAACCACGATTTCGACCCGCGGGCCTACCTGGAATCGGTCGATTGGGACAGGGTCCTGTACGTGCACCTCGCCGGGCACCACATCCGCCCCGACGGCCTGCGCATCGACACCCACGACGCCCCGGTGTGCGCGGAGGTCTGGGACCTGTACCGCGACGCCTGGACGCTGGGCGGACCTTTCCCGACGGTGATCGAATGGGACGACAACCTTCCCTCGTGGGCTCGCCTGGTGGAGGAGGCGACGTCGGCGCGGCGGCGACGCGGATCGGACGTGGCCGGGCCGGAGCGGATCGCCTTGGAGGCGGCATGAACGCGCTGCGGGATTTCCAGCGGCGTTGGGCGGAGTCGACCTCCGCGCCGCTGCAATTTCCCGGGCAGGGGCGAACGGAGATCCCGGAAGAGGACTACGACACACAGATTCTGCTGGAGATCCCGGGCAGCAAGGGTGTCCCAGCCGCGGCCCGCCTGGGAGCCTACCGCCTGCAATATTGGTTCCGGCTGATCACGCTGCTGCAGAAGGATTTCCCGCTGGTGGGCCACATCCTCGGTTGGGAGGAGTTCAATCCGCTGGCGGCCCGATACCTCCAAGCGCATCCACCCGCCGAAGACCTGGACCGGCTCGGGGATCTCTTTCCCACCTGGCTCCGTGCGCAAGCACCCTCCACCCTCCCGGCGGAGGCCGCGCGCGTGGACCTCGCGTGGAACCAGGCCTTCTCCGCCCGGGAACTTCCGGCCCCTTCACCGGTGGACCTGGATCGGTTGGGGTCCGGCGAGATCGGCATCGTCCTCCAACCTGCCGTCCGGATCCTCTCCGCGACCCGGGACTGGTTCCCTCTGCGCATCTCCATCCTGCAGGAACAACCTGTTCCAGGGGGTTCGCCAAGGCCCCTTCGCTCCGCCTGGGTCGTGTCGCGGACCGGGTCCGTCCTGCGTGCCGAGCCGGTGGAGCCCCTCTTGGCCGTGTTCCTGCGCGACCTGCGCGGTCGCCCTTGGATCGACGCGTTGGAGCGCTTGGTGGGAAAGCATCCGGAGGCAGCGGGAAGCATCTCCGGGTGGTTCGCCCGGGGTCTCGCCCTCGGGTGGTGGGCAGTGGAAACCTGCTAGCCCGGCACCCGGCGAATTCAAGGGAAAGGCCTCGGAAGGCCACTCGAGAGTCCGGTGTCCGGGCGGGTTGGCCATCCCGACGGAGCTGGGCGGTGAACGATCGGCGCCGAATCCACGACAGAAGCAGTGGTGGGCGGCTATCGCCCACCGGGCCACAAACGGCTTGCCGGATCGTTGCCATCAGGGCAATTTCACAGGCTCGCAGTCCGACCAGCATCCCCCCGTCCGGGGGAATTTCGATCCAGGAGTCCGCATGCAACGCATTCTTGTCGCCACCCTTGGGATCGCGGGTTCCCTGATGGCCTCGTCCACACCCAAGTACCCCTTCCCCTACCAAGCCGACTACGCGTACGGAATCCGTGTCTCTCCGGTGCCAACGACGCCCGACATCCAGGCGAATTTCGCGGCCTGGAAGACCACCTATTACCTGGAATCCCCGGACGGATCCAAGGCCCGGATCCTTTGGCTGGATCCAACCGCCGCCAACGAGTACAACGGATCCTGCGACATGTGGAAAGGCTCGTGCACGGTGTCCGAGGGCATCGGATACGGGATGCTGATCGCGGTCTACATGGACAACGCCACCAACCAGACCCAGTCCATGTTCGACAAGCTATGGGCCTACTACCAAGCTTATCCCGATGGAAACAGCCTGATGAATTGGGAAATCAACGGGTTCAACGGCACGGTGGCGACCGGCGCGGCGACGGACGCCGATGTCGACGTCGCCTTGGCCCTGTCCATGGCCTACAAGCAGTGGGGGGATTCCAAGTATCTGGCGGGTGCCCAGACCCAATTGGGGCACATCTGGGCGAAGGAAGTGAATTCCTCTTCCAATCTTCTCACCCCGGACGACCAAGGCACGGCGAACCTCTACGATCCCAGCTATTTCTCGACCGGGGCTTTGAGGGTGTTCCCCATGGTGGACAACACCTCCTCACACGGCTGGGCCAAGGTGGCCGATGCCTGCTTGGCCTTCATCGCCAAGAACCAGAACAGCACCACCGGTCTGGTTTCGGATTGGACCAACGGGAACGCCAACCCCGTCAGCAACCAAAACTCCGGCAACACCGCTTTCGGGTACGACGCGGTCCGAACTCCCTGGCGCATGGCCCTGGACTATTACTGGTTCGGGACGATGGCCGCGCAGGCGAACCTGAACAAGATCGGCAACTGGATCACCAGCAGCACGGGGAGGAATGTCGCCTCGATCCGGGCCGACTACAATCTGGACGGGACGAACGACAACACCAGGAATGCCATCTACACCGGCGCGATGCTCATGGCCACCATCGGCAACCCGGCGGACACCGCCTGGATCCGGCAGGGCTACGCGAACCTGAATCTCGCGAACTACTGGGGCTGGGACGGGAACTACTACAACAAGAACTGGAAGATCCTGGACCTTCTGGCCCTGTCCGGCAATTTCCAGGACTTCTGGGGAACCGTGAAGCCCTCCGGTCTTTTCCCGGTTTCCGCCCCCGTCCAGGACTGGTCGGCGTCGACGCGTCCCGGGTTCGTGGACCTGCGGGGCCGGGGAACGGTCCGCGCCCAGCTCCTGGACCTTACAGGACGGATTCTGTCACAGACTTCGGGCGTGGACCGCATTTCGCTTCCCCGACCGACCGGCCGCGGAGTCCTCCTGGTGCGCATCCTAGGCGAACATCCGCGAACGCTTTCCGTCGCGGCGAACTGAGCTCAGAGTCGATCCGCCCAGCTCTCGAGGACGGCGTTGAACTCCCCCGGCTTTTCCCAGGAGAGCAGATGACCCGTTCCCACCACCACTTCCAGCCGACCGCGGCGAAATCCCGCCGCGAAGATCCCGGCTTCGGCCAGCGGCACGATGGCGTCCATTTCGCCTGCCACCACCAGCGCGGGGCACGGCACCGCGGAGAGCAGAGGGGACGAGTCCGGTCTGGAGGCGAGGGCGAGCTGGGCGTAGGCGATGCCGTTTGCCCGCAACGGGTCCATCAAGGCGCGTATGGCACGCAGGACACCGGGGTCGCGACTGTCCTTCGAAACCATGCGGGGAAGCATGGCCTGGGCGACGAACTCCGGTGATTCTGTCCGAAGGCGCGAGGCCACGGAGCGGCGATTGGCCGCCGTCTCGGCATCGTCGGCGGTGGCCCGCGAGGCCACGAAGACCAGTCCCCGCAGGAGTTCCGGGTGCCGACGCGAGAACGCCAGGGCGATGTACCCCCCCATGGAGTGGCCCGCGAGCAGCACGGGACCCGTTTTCCAACGGGCGATCAGGGCGGCGATGTCGTCGGCGTAGGCATCCACGGAAGGCTCACCCCCGGGGAGCCCGCTTTCGCCAAACCCGCGCAGATCGGGGGCGATGACGCGAAAACGCTTGGACAGTGCGGAGAGCTGCGGCCCCCAGAGGCTTCTCTGGAAGGGCAGACCGTGCAGCAGGACCAGTGCAGGTCCCTCGCCAGCCTCGTCCCAGGCGAATTCGATGTCGTTCAAGCTCGTCTTCATGCCCATCCAAACTGCATCTTTGCAGCCACCTCCATGAAATCCAAACGTCCCAGGCGATTTCCCAGGTTGCGCCGGAGGATCCGACGCCGAACCTGGTTGGGGATCCTCGGCACCGGTGTGGCCACGGTGGTCATGGTGGTGGCCGGGTATCTGCAGCAGCGGGCGGTGCTCATCGAAAGCAATCTCCTGCAGCAGGACAAGATCCTCGCGGAGGTGGAAAGCGCGTTGCATCAGCTCCAGGACCGCCAGATCCGTTTGGCCGGCGTGATGGGGAACGTT
>CAYXXL010000035.1:0-14794 GCA_964469025.1 uncultured Fibrobacteria bacterium | reverse complement strand
TCCACCGGCCCAGGTACTTCAGCGCCAAAGCGATCTCAGCCAGGACAAGTCCCGTTTCCGTCGCGCAGGCTTCGAATTCCGACTTGCCGAGATCTGCCCGAATTGCTGCGCAGATCCGTTTTTCTTCCTGCAGGATGGCCTCCCGCAGGGCCATCAGTTTCCGAACTCGGAATGGAACATCGAGTGTGGCCCCGCTGGCGAAAAATGCCCGCTGGGCCTCGAAGATCCCGCGGACGCCATCGCTCATCGCCACTTCCGAGCACCCTGTTTCCGTCATTTCCTGTCCGGAAACAAAGCGATCACCTCGTCGGTGGTCCCGATCTCACCCAGCCGAGGGAAGATGCGCTCAATGCTGTTCTCGTGCGCGAGAGGCACGAGGTCGGTCATGGCGTCGCTCGGGAAGGTCAGGTTGTAGCCTCGCTCGCTCGCGCTGCGGGCCGTCCCTTCAACTCCAATGCTGGTGGAGATTCCGGCCAGAACGATGCCCGTGACTTCCAGCGACTGGAGCTGGTCGTGCAAAGGGGTCTTGTAGAACGCTGACCATGTGTGCTTGGTGATCAAGATGTCGTCGGATCGCGGTTCGATCTCGGGAGCGAGGGCGAGAAAATCATCCGGAGCCCCTGCGCTCGGGGGCGGGCTGGTGAATGAAAGCTGGACCCTGGGAGGCTTGCGCCCAGCGGCTCCGGAGGGATCCACGGTGACCACCACCACGGGGAGATTGTGCTGTCGGAAGGCGGTGATCAATCGAACGATGTTCCCCAGGACCTGTTCCCGGGGGTGCGCCAAGGGACGGGAGACGATGCCCTGCTGTAGATCGATCAGGACAAGGGCGGTGCGGGTGTCGAGTGCGGTTACCATATTCGGACTCCCCTACTGGTTTTTCGGACAGGGCGTAACGGAAGGTAGAAGTCGTCAGCATCAACACCGGCCCAGGGGCTCGGCGAAAAGAATGGGCCGGATGGGAACGGGGAGGCGCCAAGCACAGCCAGACACGGCCTCCGCCCAGCCTGCGTCTTTGTTGAGGTCGGCGGCGAAGAAGGATAACCGGTGTCCAGGATCAGTGCCACCGGCCTTCACCATGGCCCGGACTTCAGCTTCACGATCCAAGCTCCGAACCGCAGTACGGACGACATGGCCACCGGCAAGAAGCTGCACGATGGTATGGCTCCCGATGAAACCAGATCCATCGGTCACCAGCACAGTGCTCATCGCCACCTCCAAGTTGGGTCTACCCCGAACTCAGGTGTAAACAACGAAATCGGGGCCCCTGTGAATTCCCGATTGCCGCGAATCCGAACCTTTGCCTCTACTTCGTGTACCCCAGGACTTTCCGGATCTCGACGCGGCTGGCTTCCAGTTCCTTCCTGAACTCCGGATCCTGGTAGAGGCGCTGGGCAACCAAGGCTGCCGCGATGCGTCCTGCTTGCAGGTCGCTGGGGTAGTGCACGCCGCCGAGTGCACGGTGTTCCGCGAAGACCCATCCTCGTTCGAAGATCTGCGTTTTCTTCTCGGGGACGATGTTCGCGAGCAGTATCGCCATCAGGTTGCTGGACATGGAATGCCCACTGGGGTAGGAGGCACTTGTGGGCATGGAAAGGACCGGATGGATCGCAGTGTCGGTGACGAAAGGGCGGGGACGGGCGAAGCTCTTCTTGGCGACCCCGTAGATGCCGTTCGCAGTGGTCAGGGTCTTCTCGAAGAAGTGCGCTGTGATGGGAAGCAAGGACTCCTTGAACCGCGCCGTGTCCAAGCTGTCCGCGAATCGGAATACGGAGATTTTCTGGTCGGCCTGGGCGTAGGCCACCTCGGCAGGCGTCCTTGTTGCCTGGAGCTGGAGAAGCGCGGCGAGTTCGGCACGGTTGGCGGACGACTCGACCGGCGGCGGCGGCGCCAGGTACCGGACAAGATCCACTGCCGTGTCGGGCAGGAAGGTCTCACCAGCGAGTGCGAAGGAACCGAAAGCCAAGAGGGCTACCGACACGAACCGGATGCTGGATCTGGTGAAACGTCTCATCGTTGATCTCCGTGGCTTCGAGGGCCGAACATGTTGGACCTAGACCTCCAGGATAGGAAACGTCTGGATCCAACCGAAGTCGGCAACACACAGGAAATCGGCTGGAAGTTCCCATGACCCGAGAATCTCCCAAGGCCCAGGCCGCCGATCGCGCTCACCGCATCGGTCAGGAGAAGTAGGTGTTTGTCTACTGTCTGGTGGCGCGCCGCACGGTCGAGGAAGGCATCCTGTCCTTGCAGGAACGCAAGAGCCAGCTCGCAACATCCCCATCTTGGAAGGCGGCGGCGCTGCCTCGGTGAAATTCACTCCCCAGGAACCTGTAGAGCTGCTGCGTCCGTTGGAGTGAGTTCACGCACCCTTGTGGTCGGACGTGCCACCAGTTCTTCCAGGAGGTACTCACATGCGAGGTCGCTTCGATGCGGGGCATTGGAAAGACCCCCGTCCAGTCCAGGACAGGGGCCAGCTCGACAAAGACGAAACAGAATGGATCAGCGGACCAACTGTATCCGACTTTCCAAACCTTGTGCACGAAGCACATACATCCCGGACGGACAGGCGAGGGTCACGCTCTGGCCCTTGGACATCTTCTTGGAGAACACCGTACGTCCCTGCAGGTCCTTCAATTGGACCATCGCGTCGATGCTGGCCGTCAACGTCCGTCCGTCGAGCCGCACCGGGATCGCTGCTTTCACCAAGCCTGTCCTGAGGCCCGCCGTCCCCGAAGGCAAGGCTGCCACGGCGAAGTCCGCGGCACGATCAAGAACTGCCCAAACCTGGTGCGTGGTGGTGTCCACACCATATGTCCCCAGGGTGTCGCCACTCTTCCAGGCTCGGGCCACGAAGGTGGGTGTTCCCCGCTTGTTGTGCGCTGCCGCCAGAGACCAGTTGCCCGCCGTGTCGCGTGCCAGCAACTGGATCAATCCGGTCTTCGCGGAATCGCGGTTGGTCGTGAGGCTGTCGTAGGAAAGCGACAGGACGAAAGGTGCTGTGGTGTCGGTTCCCAGGGTGGGGTTCAGGCCCCATAGGGTCAGGATGCGGCTGGACTGACTTTGCAGGGAATCGGCGCTGGACCATCCCGTGTTCACCAACTGGCGGAAGTGGCGGCCCACGTAGTCCGTGTCGGTGGCGGTATTGACGCCGTCCAGGATGCGAGCGATGGTGCCCTGGAAGGTGTCGGCGACGGCGGTGTAGGATCCGCCTTGCGGTACAACGAACTCCTTGCCGTTCAGGCTGTTGCCCAGACGCTCCTTCCAAGTCCAGTTGCCGGTTAGTTCCGGGGTGGTAGTGATGGTGGTGATGCTCCCCGAGGGAACCGCGTAGTAGTCGATGCTGACGTTGGCGCCGTCCACGGTGACGATGTAGTACCCGACGTCGTAGAGCCGCTGGGACACGGGGACCTGACGGTGGACGTGGTAGTGGGTCACGTCGGTGCTGTCGTTATAGGGCTTCCCCGGCGTGTAGAACTTGTAGCTGCACGAAGCGGTGGTCAGTTCGTGGATGTTCGCCGTGACGCTGTCGGTGGTGGTCACAAGCGAATATTCGTGCATGTGGTCGTGACCGTTGAAAAGGAACCGGGCATTGTTCGTCTTCAGCGATTTCAGGAAGGTGTTTACGCCCACAGCGTCGCTGTCCACGTCGTTGCCGAACAGATTGTCCTTGTGGTTGGACATGATCAGCCCCTTGTGGCTGAAGATGAAGGCATGGGTCCCGGCGGGACGGTGGGAGAGGATGGAATCGATCCAGGTCTGCTGGGTATCCACCAGGATGGTCACGCTGTCCGGATTGGTGAACTGGTCGAGCAGCACGAAGGTGGCGTTGCCATACTGGAAGGTGTAGGACAGTCCAGACAGGTTCGCCGGGCTTGAGAAGTTGGTGCCCACCGGGAACGTGGAAGTGGTCCCGCGCACAACCGTGTGGATGTTCGCGCTGTCGGTCCAGTTGAATCCGTTGCTGGGTGTGTTGTTCTGGACTCCATTCACCGTCTGGGGGAACACACGCAGGAATTCCGCCGCCGCCCATTTGGAGTCGTCGTGGTTCCCACGCAGCGGGAAGAATCCCAGCCCGGCGTTGTAAAGTTCCTGGGCGTAGGTGGCGCGCGTGTCCTCGCAGGGTACTGCCGTGTCCTGCGACGATCCGCCCATGTCGGTGACGTCGCCCACGGCCACCACGAATTTCGCTCCGTGTTGGATCATCTCCTTGTTGACCTGGTTGATGATGCCCACGGCCACGGAATTGGGATTCTCCGCCTCAAGATCGGCCTCCCATTGGGTATCCCCCATGATGCCGAACTTCCACGGCTCGGCGTGCGAGGCCAAGGCGCATCCGCAGATCCCGGCGAGGAAGGTTTTCGCGATTGCAGATCTTGTCATCTCATACTCCTTTATACGGTGACGAGGAACCGCTCCGGAATCTACGCCCCCGCTTGTTTCTCCTTTGATGCGCAGGTGTTTCTCCCATTATCCCGGTCGAGTGACTCCCTGAAATGATTCACGGATGTTGCCGGATGCATCCGTCCCGGTTTCCGACAGACGTTTCGACCGATCTCAGGGCTATTCCTTGTTCCCCGAAACTGGGAGGTTCCATGCATCGATCCATCTTCGTCGCGGCCCTCGCGGCACTTCTGGTTGCCGCAACGGCCCTTGCTGGCGACGGCATGGTCCGCGTTCCAGCAGGATGTTTCCAGATGGGCTCCGAGCACGGCGACGAGGACGAGAAGCCTGTGCACCGAGTCTGCCTGGACTCCTTCCAGATGGATCGGACCGAGGTGACCAACGCCCAGTTCGCCCGGACCATGGGTCGGAATCCGCATCTGGACGACAGGACCTGCTATGTCTGGAACGGCGCCAAGTGGCTTCCGGGAGTACTACCCCGCAAGTTCCTTGGAGCCAATCAGCCTACGGTATGCGTGGACCACGATCAGGCGCGAAAGTTCTGCGGGAATCGGGGAGAACGCCTGCCGACGGAGGCGGAATGGGAGTACACCGCACGCGCCGGGGATACTGAAGAATCGCATTCCGTGCGGGACCTGGCTCGCCACGCCTGGTTTCGGGACAACAGTGGGGGCGTGACCCACTCTGTCGGCAAGAAACACCCCAACCCTTGGGGTCTTTATGACATGGTCGGCAACGCATGGGAATGGGTCGACGACTGGTATGGGGCGACTTATTACTCGGAAACCCCCGTCAACAACCCCAAGGGGCCCGATGGAGGTGCCTATCGGGTGTATCGAGGAGGGGGCTGGTTCAGCGCTGCCCAGGGCTCCGGAGCTTCTGTTCGGGGAAGTCTCAGCGGGAAGAAGGATCGAAGCAGCCTGGGGTTTCGCTGCGTCGATTCCCGGTAGACCCCCGGTCCCAACTGTTTCATCGGCGTTTGGTGGACCAGATCCTCGGATATCGGGGCCTAGGTTTGCAGCTCCAACGAAGACGGGCCATGCAAACGGAATATCTGTTGTCCAATTTCTTCTTCCCGTTGTTGACGGTGGCAATCGCCTATCCGTCCAGCGCGTTGATGGCTCGAACCGGCGTGATTCGTCGGGATGTCCACCGGACCGTCTGGAACTTCGCGCTGCTGGCCTTTTTCCTGGGATGCTCGGGAACGGGCGTGATGTTGGCCGGGAAGCAGTTCCTGCCGGATCTGGGACCCATCGTTCGATTGCATAACCAAATGGGAGCCTGCCTCCTGGCCGGGGGAGCTGGCCACACGATGGAACGGCTTCCGTACTTCCTCAAGAAGATGAAGTTCTGGTGGGGCCGCATGTGGGCGACCGACAACCACTGGCCGCAAGTCTTGGCCTCCCTTGTGGCCTTGTCCGCGCTGCTGGCGCTACCGTCTGTCCTGGTCAGGCTCACCGCCGGTGACGCCCGCGCCTCGGTGGGGCCGGACATTCCCGTCCGAGTTCCGGCCAACCCTGTTTCCAAGGTGGAGCCCATCCTGCAGGATTCCACCAGCCCACGTGCCGTCCACGACACCGAACCCGTCGCCCGGGGAAAGTCGCCTACGCACAGGGTAAAGGCTTCACTTGCGGATGAGGTCGAACGCGTCCTGGCCCTGGGACGGGACGCCACCGGCAACGGCAATGCTTCCGGCGGAGCGGTCCGGATCGAGAACCATTCGGGGGTCGACAACAGTGCCATCGAAGTGATCCTGCGCCAAGTCCACGATCCGGAGCTTCGCATCAACGTTTTCGATCTGGGACTCGTTCGCAGGATCGAGGTCGATTCGCAGGCGAATATCGCAGTGTCCATGGTGTTCACCACGCCGACCTGTCCAAACAACGGCTGGCTGGTGGATCGCATGAGAAGCCTGCTGACCGGATCCAGCCTCTTCAGGACAGTCGAGATCCACGACATCCCGAACACGTCCTGGAGCCCCGACTTCATCACCGAAGAGGGACACCGCATTCTGCTGGAGATGGGAAAATGGTGATCCAAGCCGCGCTCCTAGGACTGTCCACTGGACTCTACTGCGCCACCGCCTGCTTTCCCATGCTGATCTCCGCCTGCTTCTCGCGCACGGCGAATGGTTGGCTGGGTACCGCCAAGGGGGTGGGACAATTCCTGTTGGGTCGTTTGGCGGCCTACCTGATCGTCGGTGCATTGGCGGGTCTCGCCGGTTTCTTCCTCGGGCGTTTCCATACCGTCTCGGATCTCCTCGTCTCCTTGGTCTACCTCGTGTCGGGGGGTTTGATGGCCGTCTATGGGATCGTGGAGAGCTTCCCCCACGCCAAAGCCTGCGCCGCGATGTCGCGTGGCTTCCGGACTTCCTCCTACATGCTGGTGCTGGGATTCCTCACCGGACTCAATCTCTGCCCGCCCTTCGTCCTTGCCTTCTCCGCTGCTGCGGATCTGGGCGGCATCCTGAAGGGCATCCTCTTCTTCTGCGTTTTCTTCCTGGCCACGTCGGTGTACATGATCCCCTTCTTCTTTTCGGGACTTGCCGCGAAGAAGGTCTATGTGCGCAAGGCGGCCCGGATCATTTCCATCGCGATGGGGATCTGGTTCATGTGGGCGGGTGTCCACAGGATCACCCAGGAGATCCTTGGACACTGGGCAAGGTAAGTCTCGCCCATCCCCGAACTTGCGGCCACGGCAACTACAACCTTCGGCGCAGCATCGCGGTGTGGCTCCGCCTCGCGACGGGATTTTCCGTCCGACCTCTTCGTACTCTCCTTATGCGACAATTCTGTAGCCACCCCGGTGCGGTGAGTTTGTCTCCAGGTGGTGGTCTCGAAAGGAAAAGGATCCGAGAAGATTCCGCATCGGCCTCTGTTTCCCGCCCCCCGAAGCCGCAGGATCTCGCCAATTTTCCGGTGACATCGCGATCCGTGCTTTTCTGGATTCCTTGTTTACTCGTAGACAATGGCATCCGATAATCGAAAAATTGGTGTCGAGCCGAAGATCCCGCTCGGTTTGGTTTTCCGAACACCACCCGAACCAACCACCGGAGCCCCACGTGAAGATTCGAACGCGGTTACAGGTCGCTGTCCTGGGAGGAAGCGTCGTTCTACTCGGCGCCCTGGGGTTCGTGATCGATCGACTTGTCGGAAATGCCATGGAAGCCCAGATGCTGGCGCACATGCGCGACCAGGCCGAGGCAGCCCGCGCCCTTTGCGATCTGTCCTTTGACGTTCGCCAGGAGAAACTCCTCCACGACATCGAGGTGTTCGAGGAACTTGCACGGAGCCGCATGCAAATCCAGGAGGGTTTTGTCACTGTTTCCGGCACCAACCAGGTGGACCAGAGCAGGGCAGAACTCCAGGTCGACCAAGCGACTGTGGACGGCGTCGCCGCTCTGCAAAGCGACCATCGATTCGTGGAACACATCAAGGCGCTCACCGGCGACGACGCCACGATCTTCCTGATGGCACCCGAGGGGATGCTCCGGGTGAGCACCACAGTCCGGAAGAAGGACGGGAATCGGGCAGTGGGAACCTTCATACCCTCCACTTCACTGGTCTATCGGACCGTGCGATCGGGAGGGAAATTCTCGGGACGAGCCTTGGTGGCCGGGCAGAACTACCAGACCGTGTACATCCCCGTCGAAGATGTCAGCGGGAAGGTTGCGGCGGCATTGTTCGTGGGAGTTCCCGAGGTCGATCACCAGTTCCTCGACAAGGAGGTCCTCGGCAGGAAAGTGGGCAAGACCGGGTACATCTACGTGATGGACTCCACTGGCGGTTTGAAGATCCATCCAACACTTGAAGGTGGCAGTCTGGCGCAGTACGAATTTGCCCAGAAGATGTTGAGGATGAAGCATGGCGACCTCTCCTACCCTTGGAAGGCCGCAGACGGTTCGGCCATCACAAAGCGCGTGACCTTCGTCCATTCCGACAAGTTGGATTGGATCGTTGCTGCCGGTGCCCCCGAATCGGAGTTCATGGATGCCAGGACATTCCTGGATCGGATCCTGGTCGGGGCCACACTCGTAGCCATCTTGTTTTTCGGATTCATCTCCGTCTGGATCGACCGCTCGGTTTCGGGCCCGATCCACCAGGCTGCTAGACTGATGAAGGAAATCGCCCAGGGGGAAGGCAACCTCACCTCTCGGATGGCAACAGGGACGAAGGACGAACTTGGCGAGTTGGCCGCGGGGTTCAATCAGTTTGCGGAAAAGATCCGCACGACCATCCAATCCATCCGAGACCAAACCAGCCCCCTGACGCAGGCCGCAACGACCCAGGAAAAGCTTGCGAGCAGCCTGGACGGGAACGCCCGCACCACGGCGGACCTGTCCGGTTCCGTTGCCGCATCTGCGGAGCAGATGAGCGCCAGCGCCGCGACGGTTTCCAAGGCGGTGGAGGAATCCGGGTCAAGCCTGGAGCAGGTTGCGACCGCGGTCAAGGAGATGAACGCCAGCATTTCGGAGATTGCACGGTCGGCGGAATCGTCACGACAAACAGGACAGGATGTCCTGCAGAGCGCCGACGAAGCCTCCAGCCTCATGGCCGAATTGGCCCAAGCCTCCGGCGAAATCGGACAGGTCGTGGAATTGATCGCGGAAATTTCCGAGCAGACCAAACTGCTCGCTCTCAACGCCACCATCGAGGCGGCGCGGGCGGGCGAGGCGGGCAAGGGCTTTGCGGTCGTGGCAGGCGAGGTGAAGAACCTCGCGCGGTCAACCGCGTCTGCGACCGCGGACATTGCCGAACGCGTGAACAAGATGCGCCAAGCCACCGTGTCAGCTGTAACCTGCATCTCTCGGATCAGGGAAGTGATCGCACAGGCCGCTGGAGTCCAGAACAAGATCGCCGCGTCGGTGGAGGAACAGGACGCGACTTCACGTGAAATCGCGTCCAATCTTTCCCAGGCGGTGATGGGCATCCGGATGGTCTCCTCCAATGTTGGTGAGGTCGCCCAGACCGCACATACGATCTCCAGGGACATCGCCGAAGTCCGGATTTCCGGCGACGAACTCCGATCCAAGGCGATCGCGCTGCGGGAGTCCTCGGGGAAGTTGGACACCTCCGTGCAGTCGGTGCGCCGCCAATTGGACCAGTTCAAGGTGGAATGAACACCGGAAGCGAGTTCTTCCCCGGCCCAGCAGCATGGGTCCAGTCCTGTCGCCGAAGACTGACGAATTCCATTCGGTGTGACATCGATAGCGACAATTCCGTGATTGTCGAACATCCTCCACGTGTTGAGACTGGATCTCGGCTCCAAACTCGGTTTGGCACCGCGATTGCATTGGACCTCTGGCAGATCCGCCAGGGAAGTCGGTCCGTCCGGCCCATGGGCACCACACCGTTCATCGGTCGAGGCTCCCATGCGTTCCAGTCTGGTCAGATCCTGTTCCTTTTCCGCTTTGGCCCTCCTGGCGGCCTGCGACAAGCACGCCGAAACCCCGAAGATCAAGCTGGGGTTCATCGCGCTCACCGATTGCGCCCCGTTGGTGATCGCCCAGGAGAAGGGCTTGTTCGTCAAGCACGGGCTCCCGAACGTGGAAGTGGTGAAGCAGGCCTCGTGGGCGTCCACCCGCGACAACCTGGAGCTGGGCGGGGCGCGCGGGGGCATCGACGGCGCGGACATCCTGACCCCCATGATCTACCAGTTGAGCGAGGGGATCGGGACCAAGGACGGGAAGGCCGTCCCCATGCAGCTCTTGGCGCGGTTGGACCTGGACGCCCAGTCCATCTCGGCCTCCGACAAGCTCCCCGGCATGACCCCCACCAACGCCGCCCCGTTGAAGGGGAAGATGGCCAAGGTCGCCATGACCTACCCCGGCGGCACACATGACCTGTGGATCCGCTACTGGCTGGCCTCCAACGGGCTGGACCCCGACAAGGACGTGGACCTGATGGTGGTGCCCCCGCCGCAGATGGTGGCCAACATGAAGGTGGGGAACCTGGATGCGCTGTGCGTGGGCGAGCCGTGGGGACAGCAGCTGATAAACCAGCACCTGGGCTACACCGTGGCCACTTCCCAGGACATCTGGAAGGACCACCCCGAGAAGAGTCTGGGCCTGCGCAAGGACTGGGTGGACGCCCATCCCAAGGCCACGCTCGCGCTGCTGGAGGCCGTCCAGGAGGCGCAGATCTGGGCCGACAAGCCCGAGAACAAGGCGGAGTTGGCGCAGATCCTGTCCAATCGCAACTGGATCGGAACCCCTGCGGCCGATCTCTTGCCCCGGCTCAAGGGCGACGTGGACTACGGCGACGGCAGGCCCAGCCACTCCAACGATCCCATGAAATTCTGGCAGGACCACGCGAGCTTTCCCTACAAGAGCCACGACGTCTGGTTCCTCGCGGAGATGCGCCGCTGGGGTTACTTCCCCAAGGGCGTGGACTACGACAAGGTGGTGGCCTCGGTGAACCGCTCCGACCTCTGGCGCAAGGCCGCCGCCGAGATCGGGCACGGCTCCGACGCTCCCGCCACCGACAGCCGCGGAGTGGAGACCTTTTTCGACGGCGTGAAGTTCGATCCCGCCAACCCCGAGGCCTACCTGGCCTCCCTGAAGATCAAGCACCTGGTGAAGTGAGGATGCCCATGTTGGAAACCGCTTCGAACTCGAATGCCGGGATTCATCCCGTAGAACCGACAATACCTCCGGAATTGCCGGCAACGCCCGCCCCCGCGCGGGAATTGCATTGGCCCAAGCCCGACATCCGCTGGGAGGCGGGATCCGCGGTGGCGCTTCCGGTGCTCGCCGCGGCGGGACTCTGTTTCGCCTGGTTCCTCTATTCGCGCCTGCCCGGCGCCACCTTGCCCGGACCCGACAAGGTCCTGGTCCAGTCGTGGCCCCTGATCGCGCATCCCTTCTACGACCACGGCGGCAACGACCTGGGACTGGGTTGGCAGATCCTGTCTTCCCTGAAAAGGGTGGCGGTCGGCTACGGTCTCGCCGCCACCATCGGGGTTCTGCTGGGGATCGTGCTGGGTCGTGTGAAGATCGCGTACCAGGCATTCGATCCCATCTTCCAGGTGCTGCGCACCATCCCCCCCCTGGCCTGGCTTCCGATCGCCCTGGCCACTTTCAACCAGTCCGAGCCATCGGCGATCTTCGTGATCTTCGTGACCGCGGTCTGGCCCATCCTCATCAACACCGCCGTGGGCGTCGCGGGGATCTCCCGGGACTACCTGCAGGTGGCCGAGGTGTACCAGGTGCGTGGATTCCGGTTCTTCCGGCTGATCCTCCTTCCCGCCGCGGCGCCCTTCCTGTTCACCGGGCTGCGCATCGGGATCGGGCTCGCATGGCTCGCCATCGTGGCCGCCGAGATGCTCACTGGAGGCGTGGGCGTTGGATTCTTCCTGTGGGACTGCTGGAATTCCGGCCATCTCACCGACATCTTCGTCGCCGTCGCGGAAATCGGCCTGGTGGGCTTCGCCCTGGACCGGGCCATCGCGGGGCTCGCCGAACTCGTCGGCGCCACCGCCTGACCCGAGGATCGCACCATGCATGAAGACAGATTCGTCGAATTCTCCAAGGTGGACCAGGTGTTCGGCACCGGGGCCAAGAGCTACCACGCCCTGGCCAACGTGGACCTCCGGATCGCGAAGGGACAGTTCGTGTCCATCATCGGCCATTCGGGCTGCGGCAAGAGCACCCTCCTGAACCTGGTGGCCGGGCTCTCCAAACCGAACTCGGGTTCCACCCTGGTGGGCGGGAAGCATGTGACGGGCCCCGGCCTGGACCGGGCGGTGGTGTTCCAGCAGCACGCCCTCCTTCCCTGGCTCTCCGTGGAGGACAACGTACGCCTGGGGATCGACAGCCGCTATCCGGAAAAGGACCTGGCCTGGCGCACGGAACGCTCGCGCCACTACGTGGAGATGGTGGGGCTCGCGCCCCACGCCAAGAAGAAGCCTTCCGAGATCTCCGGCGGCATGAAGCAGCGCGCAGGCATCGCCCGGGCATTCGCGGTGGATCCAGAGGTCCTCCTTCTGGACGAACCGTTCGGGGCCCTGGACGCGCTCACCCGCGGGATCATGCAGGACGAGCTGGTGCGGCTCTGGGAATCGGACCGCAAGACCGTGATCATGATCACCCACGACGTGGACGAGGCCGTGTACCTGTCCGACCGGATCGTGCTCATGACCAACGGCCCGGGGGCCACAATCCACGAAGTGCTGGAGGTCCCGATGGCGCGACCCCGCGACCGCGAGACCCTCTTGGACGACCACGGCTACGTGCGGGTCCGCAAGGAACTGGTCCACTACCTGACCTCGACACGTCACAGCGAAGCGGCCTAAGGGGGGAATGAGCATGGAAGCCGAAACGATTCGCCCGTCCACGACCTCCCCCTCGGTTCTGGTGGTGGGTGCGGGAATGGTGGCCTCCCGCTTCTGCGAGACGCTGGTGGAGCTTCTGCCCGCGGCGAAGATCACCATGGTGGGGGAGGAGCCGCGATCTCCCTACGACCGTGTCCACCTTTCCGGACTCTTCTCCGGCAAGGTGCCCGGCGACCTGGAAATGCTCCCCAACGCCTGGTACCAGGAGCACGGGGTGGAACTGGTCCTGGGCGACCGGGTGGTGGCGCTGGATCCGGCCGCGCGGTGCGCGACCACCGCGTCGGGACGGAAACTGACCGCCGACCACTTGGTCCTGGCCACGGGATCCGCGCCCTTCGTGCCGCCGCTGCCGGGCCGCGACCTGCCGGGATTCTTCGCGTACCGCACCATCGAGGACGTGGAGGCCATCAAGTCCTGGGGCGCGAAGTGCAAGGAGGGGATCGTCATCGGCGGCGGTCTGCTGGGCCTGGAAGCCGCCAAGGCCCTGGTGGACCTGGGACTTTCCACCACGGTGATCGAATTCGCCTCTCGCCTGATGCCCCGCCAACTGGACGAGGCGGCCTCCGCCCTGCTCAAGCGGAGCATCGAGGCCCTGGGCGTCGTGGTCCGGCTGGACGCGCGCAGCGAAGCCATCGCGGGAGAGGAGAGGGTGGAAGGCCTGCGGATGGCGGGAGGCGAAATCGTCCCCGGCCAGATCGTGGTGGCTTCCGCCGGAATCCGTCCCCGCGACGAATTGGCCAAGGCCTCCGGGATCGCCATGGGAGAGCGCGGCGGGATCGCGGTGGACGATTCCATGCGCACCTCGGCGCCGGGTGTCTGGGCCATCGGGGAATGCGCCCTCCACAAGGGCATGATCCACGGCCTGGTGGCTCCCGGGTTTCGCATGGCGGAAGCCGCCGCGCACGACATCGCGGGGCTCTCCCGTCCCTTCCCCGGCTACAACGCCGCCACCAAGCTGAAGCTTTTGGGCGTGGACGTGGGGTCCATCGGAGACGCCGTGGTGGAAGGGGAGACCTTCGAGGACCTGGTGGTGTCGCATCCGCGCAAGGGCATCTACCAGAAGATCGTCTGGAAGACCTCCACCCGCGCGCTCCACGGCGCGGTCCTGGTGGGTGACCTGGAACCCTTCGGCGAGCTTTCGGCCCTGTTGGAGAGCGGAGAGCCCGTGCCGGACGATCCCCGCACCCTGCTCGCACCGGCAAGTGCCGGGTCGCCTTCCGACGATCCCATCATCTGCAATTGCGAGCACGTCCGGCGCTCCAAGATCGTGGCCGCCGTGGACGCGGGCTGCAGCGCCCTGGGCGAGATCAAGAAATCCACCCGCGCCTGCTCCGGATGCGGGAGCTGCGCGCAGGCGGTGACCGGCCTCCTGCACAAGCGCCTCGCGGAAAAGGGCATCACCGTCAACAAGTCCCTCTGCGAGCACTTCCCGCACACCCGCGCCGAACTGTTCGACCTCTGCTGGAAGGAAGGGATCAAGAGCTTCCAGGACCTAGTCGAAAAGCACGGGAACGGGGGACTGGGCTGCGAGATCTGCAAGCCGGTGGCGGCCTCCATCTTCGCGAGCCTGTGGAACGGACACGTGATCTCCGGGGGACGCGACGCCCTCCAAGACTCCAACGACCGCTTCCTGGCCAACATCCAGAAGAACGGGACCTACTCGGTGATCCCGCGCATTCCCGCCGGGGAAATCACCCCGAAGAAGCTCCGGGTCATCGCCGACGTAGCTGCCAAGTACGAGCTCTACACCAAGATCACCGGAGGCCAGCGCATCGACCTCCTGGGTGCCCGCTTGGAGCAACTTCCCTCCATCTGGCGCGAGCTGGTGGACGCCGGGTTCGAGTCCGGCCACGCCTACGCGAAGTCGGTGCGGACCGTGAAGTCCTGCGTGGGCAGCACCTGGTGCCGCTTCGGAGTCCAGGACGCGGTGGGCCTGGCCATCGCCATCGAGGAGAGGTACAAGGGGATCCGATCGCCCCACAAGCTCAAGTTCGCCGTGTCCGGCTGCGCCCGCGAATGCGCCGAGGCGCAGGGGAAGGACGTCGGGGTGATCGCCACG
>CAYXXL010000034.1:0-14816 GCA_964469025.1 uncultured Fibrobacteria bacterium | reverse complement strand
TCCAACCCCGTTCCGGACGCGTGGACCTTTCGGTGCGCAAAGGCATGGTGACCGCCAACCTCAGGCAGGCGTCGCTTTCGGACGTGATCCAGCAGCTTTCCGACCAGGGAGGCTACAACACCATCACCTGGGGGCAGTTGGGCGGCACCGTGGACGCCAACCTGAAGGACGTGCCGTTGCGCCAGGCGTTGGAACTCGTCCTGCAGGGGACGCCGTTCACCTTCGCCATCCAGGATTCCGTCCTCGTGATCGGGGACCGCAATCCCGCTTCGGCCTCGGGAGAGGCGCTGGCCAACACCGAGATCTACTACCTGCGACATCTCCGGGCCGACAAGGTCCTGCCGCTGCTGCCCAAGAACCAGTCGACGGTTCAGGCGGTGCCGGAACTGAACGCCCTGGTGCTCACCGGCACCAGCGAGGCGAACGACAAGGTCAAGGCCTTCATCGGGACCCTGGACCAGGAAGTGCCGCAGGTGGTGGTCGAGGCCATCATCGTGGAGTACACGCGCAACAAGAACAGCGAATTCGGCATCCGGACCTATTCGGGGACATCCACCCCGGGAACGGCGGTCAGCGGTCCGGCCCTGGTGGCCAACACGGTGGTTCCGGGATCGGCTTCGCGCCTCGCCCGGCTGGGACCGTTCGACCTCGCCACCGTGACGGTGCTTCCCCAGGACTTCGGCCTGCAGCTCAACGCCCTCGAAAGCGCCGACCTGGCCAGGGTGCTGGCGCGTCCGCGGCTCACCACCCTCAACGGGCAGCCCGCCACCATCAACATCGGGAATTCCGACTACTTCCAGGTGAGCACGACCAGCTCCCTGGGAGTGGTGTCCACGGACTACCGCGCCTTCAACTCCGGCATCACCCTGACCATCACGCCATACCTGACAAAATCCGGTTACATCACCGCCGAGATCAAGCCCGAGGTGCGCACGCCTTCGTCCACCGCGAGCGGCGACCCGAACAAGCCGCCCTCCACCTCCACCAGGAGCCTCTCCACCAACGTCAGGCTCCGTGACGGGCAGACCCTGGTGCTTGGAGGACTCATCCAGACGGTGGACCTGGTGTCCGACCAGGGGCTCCCCATACTTTCGGCCATTCCGCTGATCGGGAAGCTCTTCTCCTACCGCACCCGCAACAAGCAGACGACGGAACTCGCCATCTACATCACCCCCCACGTGATGGGAGAGGCCGACACCGGCGCGGATGTGCGGAAGGCGATGCGGATCATGGAAGACCGGATCGACGGCCCGACGGTGGATCTGCCCTTCCACAGGGACGATCCCCTGGCTCCGGTGCCGGAGGGCGTCCCCCATTCCATCGCCGCATCCCAGAACGACATCGATACCGCCGCCGCTCGGGCCATTTCCAAGTCGCGGGTGATCCAATTGCGTCCGGAAACCAGACTGAATCCTCCGGTTTCCAACATCGACGAGCCTCCAGCAACGGCCTTCCCGGTCCAGACACCGGCGATACAGGCCCCGTCCCAGGTTACGGCCCCACCCCAGCGGGATTCGGCTGTGGTCGTCCCGGGGGCCACCCCGAAAATGGAGGCGCAACCGCCGAACTTGGAGACACCTCCCGAAGCGACTCCGGGCAAGCCCGCCCGGTAGGGGGCGCAACGGATTGCGCAAAGCGCCATCCCGCTGTAAGTTGACCAGCTAGCGCCCTTCCAGCCCAAAGCAGGCTCCACCTCATGTACCAAGAACCCGAGACAAAAACCTGCATCGCTTTCGTGGACGCCCAAAGTCTGTTCCACGCCGCCCGCCAGGCGTTCGGCTCCTACTACCCGGACTACGATCCCGTCCTCCTGGCGCAGAAGGTGTCGGCCCAGATGGGGTGGGCCCTCCAGCAGGTGCGCGTGTACACCTCCGTGCCTTCGATCGAGGAAAACGAATACTGGCACCGCTTCTGGATGAACAAGCTGCGCGCCCTGGAACACCAGGGGGCGCTGACCTGGTGGCGCACCTGGCGCACCCGCAAGCGGCCCGTCCGGCAATCCGATGGACGCACCTTGATGATGCCGTTCAGCATCGAGAAGGGCGTGGACATGCGCATCGCCCTGGACATCGTGCAGAGGGCCCACGCCAAGTCCTTCGACGTGGCCATGGTCTTTTCGCAGGACCAGGACTTCGCCGAGGTGGCCGACGAGATCCGCGCGGTGGCCCGGGAGCAGGAGAGGTGGATCAAGATCGCCTCGGCCTACCCCTACTCCACAGCCAGCCGGACCTTCCGCGGGATCGACCGCACCGACTGGATCCAGGTGGATCGCGAGATGTACGACGCCTGCCTGGACCCCCGCGACTTCCGACCCCGCCGCAGGATCGGCCTGGAGGACGGCCACGAGAGCGACGAGCCGATGTCGGTTCCCCCCGAACCCGGCAACGCGGAGGAAAGTTCCATTTCCCAGATCTCCGCACACGCCTCCGCGGAATAGGGCCACACTCTTTTCGTTCCACCTCACCCCTCCCTCGCCCAGGGCGAGGGGGAGGGGTGAGGTGGGTCGAGTAGACCCTCGGAGCCCCCCTTTCAAGTCTGGCCCGGCACCGGGTCCGGGATCTAGGTTTCCAACCCTTCCATGTCCTTCGTCCATCTCCACGTACGCTCCGAGTACTCCATGCTCGAGGGAGCCTGCCGCCTGTTGGACATTCGCAAGGCCGACAAGGAGACGAAGGCCAGGATCGGCCCGGCCAAGTCCCTGTCCGCGAAGGCCGCGGAGCTCGGCATGCCCGCCGTGGCGCTCACCGACTGCGGGCACATGTTCGGGGCCATCGAGTTCCAGGCCGCCTGCGCCGAGGCCCACGTCCAGCCCGTCCACGGAGCCGAACTCTGGATGGCCCAGGGCGACCGCTCCAGCGCCGCGCCGGGCCAACGGTCCTTCGTGCTCGTGGCCCTGGTGGAGAGCATCGATCCGGGATATCGGAACCTGTCCAAACTGATCTCCCGCGCCCACATCGAGGGCTACCACGGTCGGCCTCGCATCGACCGGGAACTGCTCCAGGCGCACAACGGGGGCCTGATCCTGCTGTCGGGAGGGCCGGAGGGGGAGATCGACCATCTCCTGCGGGAAGGAAAGGACCGCCGGGCCCAGGAGTTGGGGGCCTGGTACCGCGACCTGCTGGGCGCGGACCGCTTCTTCCTGGAGCTGCAGGACCACGGACTGCCCGAGGAATCCGAAGTCAGGCGGAAATTGTCCGAAATGGCCGTCGTCCTGGGGCTGCGCACCGTGGCGACGAATTCCGTCCTATGCCTGGAACGCGAACAGCACGAGGCCCTGGAGGTGCTGGGTTGCATCCGAACGGCCACCCGCCTGGCCGACGCCGACCACCCGAAGCTCGCCGCGCGCGAATTCCACTTCAAGACGTCGGAGGAGATGCGGGAGATCTTCCGCGACGACCCCGCCTCCTGCGACGCGACGTTGGAGATCGGTCGGCGGTGCACGGCCACGATCCCCACCGGAGCCTACTTCTACCCGACCTTCCCGCTGCCCCCGGGATTCCCCGACGACGACGGATACCTGGCCCACATCAGCCGCGAAGGACTGCGCCGGAGGTGGGCGGACCCCTCGCGGGAGGCGCTGGACCGGCTCGAATACGAGCTCGCGATGATGAAGGACATGAAGGTGGCGGGCTACATGCTCATCGTGGCCGACTTCATGCAAAAGGCCCGAGAAATGGGGATTCCCGTGGGTCCGGGACGCGGATCCGCGGTGGGGTCCCTGGTGGCCTACAGCACAGGCATCACCGACGTGGACCCCCTCAAGTACTCGTTGCTGTTCGAGCGGTTCCTGAATCCCGAGCGCATCTCGATGCCCGACATCGATTCGGACTTCTCCGACCTGGACCGCGAACGGATCATCGAATACGTGAAGGAGAAGTACGGCCGGGAGTGCGTCGCCCAGATCATCACCTACGGAAGGCTCAAGTCCAAGGCCGCCCTCAAGGACACCGCGCGCACCCTGGGCATCGACCACAACGAAGTGAACCGCCTCACCAAGCTCTTCCCGCCGCCGGTGGCCGGCAAGGAACCCACGCTGGACGAGGCCATCGAGCTGAGCCCCCCGCTGCGCGACGCCGTGGAAGCGGACCCCCGCTTCCAGCAGGCCTGGGAGCTCGCCAAGCAGATCGAGGGGTACGTGCGCAACGCCGGCATGCACGCCGCCGCCGTGATCATCGCGCCGCGCGAGGTGGACCACTTCGCGCCCCTGTACTGCCCGGAAGGCCAGCCCGACCAGGTCGTGGTGCAGTTCGCCAAGGACTACGCGGAAAGCATCGGCCTGTTGAAGATGGATTTCCTGGGGCTGCGGAACCTGTCCGTGATCCAGGAAGCCTGCCGCACCATCCGACGCGACCACGGCGTCGTGGTCGACCCGGAAAAGCTGGAGGACGGAGACCCCAGGACCTACGAGATGCTGGGCCGCGGCGACACCATCGGCGTCTTCCAGTTCGAGTCCGGTGGCATGCAGAACTACCTGCGCCAGCTGCAGCCGGAGTCGCTGGAGGACCTGATCGCCATGAACGCCCTCTACCGCCCGGGACCCATGGATCAGATTCCGGTCTACATCCGGCGAAAGCAGGGACGGGAGGCGGTGGACTGCTACCACCCCGACCTGGAAGCCACATTGGGCACCACCTACGGCGTGATGGTCTACCAGGAGCAGGTGATGGCCATCGCGCAGATCCTGGCGGGCTACAGCCTGGGCGGAGCGGACCTCCTGCGGCGCATCATGGCCAAGAAGGACCTGGAAAAGCTCAAGAAGGAAGAGGGGAAGTGGATCCAGGGCTCCCTGGCCCGCGGCTACACCCGGGAGCTCGCCGTGAAGCTCTGGGAACTCCTCATCCCCTTCGCCGCCTACGCGTTCAACAAGAGCCACGCCGCCGCCTACGCCGTGGTCGCCTACCAGACCGCATGGCTCAAGGCCAACTACGCGGCGGAATTCCTGGCAGCCAACTGCAACTCGGAGCTGGACAACACCGACCGCCTGGTGGTGCTGGTGCACGAGTGCAAGCGGCTGGGCATTCCGGTGCAACCGCCTTCGGTGCAGCGGTCCGAACCCAAGTTCGACGTGCAGGACGGACGGGTGGTCTGCGGCCTCGCGGGCGTGAAGAACGTGGGGAAGTCGGTGGCCGAGGCCATCGTGGTGGACCGGCGGGCGAACGGGCCCTACAAGGACCTCTTCGACCTGTGCAAGCGGCTGGGGCCGCAGAACATCAACCGCCGCAGCCTGGAGTCCCTGGCCATGGCAGGGGCCTTCGACGAGCTTCCCGGCACGCGCGCCCAGCAGTTCCACGGCATCTCCGAGGCCCTGGCCTGGGCGAGCTGCTCCGGCGACCGCGACCAGGTGAGCCTCTTCGACATGGGCGATGCGGGCCTGGTGACGGCTCCGCCGCGGCTTCCCGACGTGGACCCCTGGCCCTTCGACGAGGTCCTGGACAAGGAGCGCGAAGTCCTGGGGATGTACCTGTCCAGCCACCCCCTGGACCCGTTCCGGGACGACCTTGACGGTTTCTGTACGCCGCTGGCCCAGGTGGCCGAGATGCCGGTCGACAAGGTCCTGCGGGTGGGCGGCCTGGTGCGTTCGCGCCGCACGCGGCTCAACAAGGACGGCCGCGAATTCGCGTTCCTGGAACTGGAGGACTTTTCGGCGGTGGTGGAGGTGGCCTTCTGGCCCAACGCCTGGAACTCCGACGACCCGGACGAAGGCGAGAAGGTCCGCGATCTGGCCCAGGAAGGCTCGCGCATCGTGCTGCTGGCCCGCGTCCGTGAGGCCCGGGAGCGCTCCGACGATTCCTCCGACGAATCGACCTCCGTCAAGGCCCTGGAGGGCGTCAAGGTGATCCCCCTCTCCAAGGCGCGCGCCAGGATCGCCGACACCCTGCACCTGCACGTGGACACGAGAACCATGCCGGATTCCGTCCTGGGGCGCATCCAGGGGGCGTTTTCGGCCCATCCCGGCCACTGTCGCGTCCTGTTCCACGTCCGCACCTCCCAGGGCGCCTGGGTCCTGGAGTCCCGTTCGGCCAGGACCTTGCCCGACGCCGACCTCGTGAAGGAACTGCGGGACCTGCTCGGAGAGAAGAACGTGTCCTTCGGAACGCGACAGGAACTGCCCAAGATGGAACCGGAACGCCGCTATCCGCCGCGCAGGACGTGAAGGAGGGGAGCATGGCGTTCGCGGGGAAGTGGAAAGCATCGATGTTCGCCTTCGCGGCCCTCGCCCGCGTCGCCGGCGCCGCCGATTCGACCTTCGCGGGCAGCTACGCACTGGATCGCGCCAGGAGTTCGAACATGGCGGCGGCGATCGACTCGTGCGTTTCCCACTTGGGCGTCTTCAAGCGGGTGATCGCGCGCGATCTGCTGGAAAAGGACAACGTCCCGTCGGAGCGCCTTTCCATCCTCGCCAAGGAAGACGGCCTCGAGATTTCCCAAGGCACGGATCCTCCGGCGACATGTCGGAAGGACGGGAAGGAATCGAGCTGGACGGACCGCGGCGGAACGGCCTATCGGCTCTCCTGCGAGAGGGAGGACGGCCTTTTGACGCTTGTCATCGAGGGCAAGCACGGAAAAAGCAGGGAAGAGTACCGGTGGGCCGACCACGAAGCCGAAATTCGGCTCGCAGTCACAGTCAGCTCGCCCCACCTGCCGGTGCCCTTGACCTACCTGCTGGACTATCGACGCCGGTGAGGATTCCCGACCTTCATCCGCGGATGCCCTTCCACCTGGACACGATCTGGTAGAAGCGTTCCATTTTCTGTCCCTGGGCGCGCATGGTCCACTTGGAGGCGTGCGCCCTGGCCTCGACACGCTTCTGCTCCCGCAGGTCGGGATCGTCCAGGAGCGAGGCCACGGCCGCGGTGAATTCGTCCATGTCGTCGTCGACCATGAACCCGCCGTTGCTTCCGCCCATCACTTCCCGGGTTCCCATCTTGCCGATGGCCACCACGGGAAGTCCGCATTGCATGGCTTCCAGGACCACCAGGCCCTGGCTCTCCACCTTGGAAGCGAAGACGAAGGCCTCCGCGAGACCGTAGTACGCCTTCAACCGGTCGTGGGGAATGAACCCAACCATCACCACGTTGCGCTCCATGCCCATGGAAACCACCTTGTCTTCTATCTCGCGGCGGGCCGGTCCTTCTCCCACCACCACGAGCTTCAGGTCGGGGTGCTGGGGAAGCAGGCGCGCGAGGACTTCGAACAGGAAGGGGATGTCCTTTTCGGTTCCCAGGCGTCCGACGTAGAGGAGGACCCGGCTGCCCTCGAGCTCCGGATGCGCGTCCAGAACCGACTTCTGCATCGGTTCCAGTTCGTCGGGCTGGAAGATGAAATGGTCGTCGCGGATTCCGGTGGGGATGACCCGCACCGGCTTGCGGATCCAATAGGAGCTGATCAGAGCGTCCATCAGGGCGGTCGGGACCACGATCGCGTCGGCCTTCCGGAAGGCGAGGAACATCTTCCAGTGGCAGAGCTGCTGGGCGATGCCGTAGGGAATCATCGGCAGGTAGATGTGGATCAGGTCGGCCCAGTTGGTGTGGGCGCTTATGACCAGCGGAACATTGTGCTTCCGTGCCCAGGACGATGCCATGGAAGCCAGGGCGAATTCCGTCTGGACATGGACGATGTCCGGAGAAAGGCTGTCCAGGAGCCTCCGCACGGACTTCCTTTCCGAGCGGCGGACCAGGCGATTTTCGTCGTTGAAGAGAACCTTCTTGGACCTGAACCGATGAATGCCGTCATGGGAGCCCGCTTCGTCCGTTCCTTCCTCCCCGTATCCGGGCGCCAGGATGTGGACCTCGTGTCCCATCGCCTCCATTTCCGAACGGAAGGAATCGATGGAGACACTCACTCCGCTGACGCAGGGCCAGTACTGGTCGGTGGCGATGGCGATCTTCATTCCTGGCCTTGGGGGTGGGTTCGGGGGCTGGGCGGCAAGAGCGGGGACGGAGTCAGGATCGTGGAACACAGCCACGGAACCACGGCCAGGCTTGCGGCCAAACAGCAGACCAACCCGACCACCGCGAAAGATCCGATGCTGCGGATTCCGGGATGGCTGGTGAAGAGCATCCCGGCGAATCCGGAGAGGGTGGTGCCGATCGCGACCGCCATCAATGTTCCGATTCCGGAATAGAGCTGCCCGATTCCCGCGCGACCCTGCCGCTCCCAGGCCAGGACCATGTAGATGACCACGTCCGTCAGCGCCGCCTGCAACGTGGTGATGACGATGAGGTTGAAGACGTTCAGCCGGACGTCGAACATGCCCAGGATCCCCAGGATCCATGCCAGGGAGACGGCCATGCAGGAAAAGCAGACCAGGACGGGCTTCCACCTGCGGAACACCAGGACGATCAGGAGGCAGAGGACCAGGACCATCGCCTTGGTCATGCGCAGGCTGTCGTCCCGCACCAGGCGCACGAGATCCGCGTACACGAAGCTGGAGGAGAAGCAGGAGACGGAATCCCCCGCGCCCCCGAAATGTCCGTACCGGCGCTCGAACCTTTCGGCGTCTCGGGAGTCGGAGTTCGTGATCCTGTCGTAGATGAATCCGATCCGACCCGTGCTCCCGTCGCGTTCCCGAAGGATGTCCTTGGTCCACTCGGGGAGGTCCGTCCACCCGAAGGTGTCGGCCTTCGCCATGTCGCGCAGGTTGGCGATGACCTGGGAATCGGCTCCCGAGGCCCGGTCGAACACGGGATCCCCCAGGATTTCGGCGATCCGGCGAAGCCGGGGAATCCTGGCCGCCTGCACATCGGACCCGGGCAGGAAGGATCGCGGGGTCAAGAAGCCCGCGAGAAGGGTGTCGTGCTCCACGCCAAGGCGGTGCAGGAGAGTGTCGTGGATCCTCTCCAGGGTCGCGGGGTCCTTGACCAGCACCACCACGGGTTGGCTGGAAACGAGCTTGGTGCCCAGCGCCTCCTGGACAGGAAGTGTCTTCAGCGATCCGCTTTGCGGTTCCTGCAACCGGGCGAAGTCGTACTCGAACCCGATGCGAAAGGCGAAGGGCAGCGCGCAGGCGGCTCCGATCACGGTCGCGAGGGCCAGGTCGCGGGGCAGGCCGGCCATCCAGGGCCGCATCGCGAATCCGCGCCAACGGGTTGCCGGATCCGGGGAGAGCCAACGTGCCCGGGGATGCTTGGAGATCCGCTCGGCGAGGAGCACGGCGGCGGGAAGGAAGATCCAAGTGAGCACCAGACTGGTGGTGATCCCCACGGATGCGATCACGCCGAATTCGTGGAAGCCGGGGAACTTCGAAAGGAGAAGCACGAGAAGGCCGGCCACGGTCGTGAGCCACGCCAACCCCAGGGAGGAGGACAGGTCGTGGAAGGTTCGCGCCAAGGCGTCTTCCCAGGAGGCACCCGAACGGACCAAGCGCTGGGCGTGGCCGACCACGTAGAACGAATAGTCCGTCCCCATCCCGAAGAGGATGGCGATCACGAACACCGTGTAGAGGTTCAGGCGGTCGTAGACCAGCGTCGCGAAGCCCAGGGTGAGCGCACAGGAGACCATCGCCTGGCCCAGCACCAGGAGGATGGGCCCCGCCCTCCGGAAGACGCCCACCATGATGAGCAGGGTGAGGAGCACGGAAACCACTGTGGCGATGGTTCCGTTTTCCGCGAGCGAATCCACCTCCCGGAGATCCTTGTACGGGCCTTCCACTCCGATCTCGATGCCTGTCCCGTAAGGCTTCGAAACCTCGGACAGCAGGGAGCGGGAGCGGGCCAGGACCTCCTTGGTGAATTCGATGTCCGAGCTGGGGCGCGACAGGACCGCCTGGACCACGCCCACGAACCGGCCGTCCGGGAGTCCGCCCAGCAGCCGGGCTCTGAGCGAATCGGGGACCCTCGCCTTCGGGTCGGGCGAGGTGTCGGTTCCGGTTCCCAGGAACCTGCGGAACTCCCCGGCGGCCTCATCCGGCAATCCCAGCCGATCCAGCGTCGAGGCATCGAACCATGTGGTGTCCCCGGAGGGAGCATCGGACAGGATGTCCATGCCCAACGGACCCCTGCGAAGATCGGCCCGCAAGCTGCCCAAGTGCTTTTCGATGTGCTCCAACTGCTCCCGGGGCAGGTAGAGGAGAGCGTGATGGCGGAAGAATTCCTGGTCGCGAGCGGTCTGCACGGACTTGACGAATGGCCATTCGCGGACCATCCGGGACCGGAGGGTATCCTGGATCCGCGCGATGGCGGCGGGGTCCGATCCCACGATGGAGATGGTGAACAGGTCCGCGCTTCCAAAGCGCTTTTGGGTTTCCTTCAGGGCGTGGATGGTCGTGGAGCCGGTGGGGAGCAAGGACTCCAGATTTCCGTCCACTTGGATCCTGGTGGAGTAGACGGCGCTGGCCGCGGCCACCAGGAGAATCGCGAGCACGATCTTTCCGGAATTCCGCGAAGCCCCCCGGATCCAGGCCGACCAACGGATTCGAGATGGGAGCATATGCAAAGGTGGCGCTTTGTGAACGGAGGGTATCAGGACGGACAGGTCGACCAATCGGAGACTCTCCAGCGCAGGGAGGATCGGGTCGGTGCGAAATTTAAATCATGATGGGGGGGAATCAAACGTCGGGCCGGACGTCCCGCGCGAGGAGTCTAGGTTTCCACGGCGATGGCGAACTCTGGCACGAACGGGAAGGGAGACAGTCGCTTCTCCCTGGCCATCCACGACCTCAGGGTGTCCGGAAAGGACACCGAGGCGCGTCTGCGCGGGCTCCAGGCCGCCTTTGGATTGCCCTTGACGGTGCACATGGTCTTCGACGCGCCCCTGTCGTCAGGCCCCTCCCTCGAGGAATTTCTCCGGGAAGGGATGGAACGGAATCGCCTGGAGCTGGTCTTCCACGGGCTTTCCCACACCTGCCCTCCCCACGTCGGGCGCTCCACGGCCTTCTACCACAAGCACCAGGCCGAATATCTGCTGGAGAGCGTCGCCCTTCGCGAGGAAACCCGTGAGGTGTGGGAGGGGTTGATGGCCCAGTTCCACGCACCTCTGGGGATCTGTCCCCCCTGTTGGCTGGCCACTTCCTCCAATTGGAGCTTCCTGGCCTCGCTGGAGCCCGCCTACCTGGAATCCCTGTGGCGGCTATGGACGCCCGCGCGGACGGTTCCTTCTCCCGTCGTTTCGCTGGGATCGGCCAAGCCGATGGATCTCGCCCTTCTGCGTCCGGTGGGGTCCGCGCTGCGCCGACTGGCGCGCATCCCGGGGCTGGAACGGTTGCGCATCGCCATCCACACGTGCGATCTGGACATCCCCCGTTCGATGGCCTATTTCCAGCGCACGGTCTCGGTCCTGCTGTCGCGCGGGGGCGTCCCGGTGCTGCAACGGCAACTTCTGTAGGACATGCCACCGGTCGGGGTCGAACCGACGTACTCCGGATTTTCAGTCCAGCGCTTGAACCAACTCAGCTACAGTGGCGAGCAAGGCGAGCAAATTTAGGCGATGCGGTTCCGGATGGCAACCCGGGTTTAGATCTTTCCCGGCGCTCCCATGGAACCGACCACAGAATCGTGCCCCCACTTCCCGCGCTGCGGCGGATGCGTCTTCCTGGACAGGCCGTATGGACAGGAACTGTCCGAGAAGGAATCCTTCGTCCGCGGGTTGCTGGAGCCCGAGGGCTGCCGGGTGGGGAAGATCCTGGGCTCGCCCCGCACCGACGGATGGCGCCACAAGGTCCAATTGCCCTTCGGGTACCGACGCGAGGGGCGGGCGCTGGTTCCCACATTGGGCTGCTACGCCCGCGATTCCCACAACGTGGTGGACCAGGCCGAATGCCACATCCAGGATCCCGCCCTCACCCGCCTGGGGATGGCGGTGAAGGAATGGGCCCGCAAGGCCCGGGTTCCGGTCTACGACGAGCGCGACGGCAGCGGATTCCTGCGCCACGTGCTGATGCGGAAGGCGCACGCCACCGGGGAAATTCTCCTTGGCCTGGTTTGCAACGACCACCGGCCGCCCCACTACCGAGCGCTGTTGCGCACCCTCCTGGACGCCGCGTCCAAGGCGCTCCCCGGAAACGACGGTGTGCTGGTCGGGGTGGTGCAGGATGTGAATACGAGGTCCACGAATGTGGTATTGGGTGGGCGCGAGGAGCCCTGGTGGGGCCGCAGTTGGATCAAGGAGAAGTTGGGGGAGCAGTCCTACCACTTGGAGCTCTCCACGTTCTTCCAGGTCAACCCCTTCCAGACCCCGGTGTTGTACGACCAGATCCTGGGGGCCGTCCCCGACGGCTCCAAGCTGATGGACGCCTACTGCGGCCTGGGGACCATAGGGTCCTGGGTGGCCCACCGTTGCCGCGAGGTGCTGGGGTTGGAGGAAAATCCGGTCGCCATCCAAGCCGCGCGCAAAGCGGCCCAGGCCAACGGCCTCGGGAACGTGCGGTTCCAGCGGGGAGACGCCGCCACGACCCTTCCCGAACTCGCCTCCCGGGGCTGGGACGTGGTGGTGGTGGATCCTCCCCGCAAGGGCCTGGACCAAAGCTCCACCGAAGCCCTGCGACGTTCCCGCGTGGGGCGGCTGATCTACGTCTCCTGCGATCCCCGAAGCCTCCAGCGCGACATGCGGGCCCTGGCGGGGGCGTACCGGCCCATGGGCGCGCGACCGGTGGACATGTTCCCCCGCACCGCCCACGTGGAAACCGTGGCGGTTTTGGACAGGATCTGACCTGGCCGGGACCGGCTACCTTTCCGGGGCTCCATGATCGACCTATCCAATCTCAGGCTCTCCTTCGGCGGGCGCGACATCTTCTCGGACGTCTCGCTGCGGGTGGAGGACAACGAGCGCGTCGCGCTCTTCGGAATCAACGGCGCGGGAAAGTCCACGCTGCTCAAGATCGTGGCCGGCATGCAGAAGCCGGACGTCGGGCAGGTGGCCTTGGGACGCGGCGAAGTGGTGGGATATCTGGCACAGGAGGCGGCGGAGGAGACCTCGGAGAGCGGGGTCAGCGTCTTCGAGTTCGCCTGCCGGGCCTTCGACCAGCTCCAGCGGGCGCATGCGCGGTGCGAGGAGATCGAGCACCGCATGACGGACGGCTCCGCCACGGACGAGGACTACGAGGAATACGGACACCTGCACGACCGGCTGGCGGTGGGGGGAGGTTGGAGCTTCGAGAGCGAGGCCCGCACCGTGCTCGCCGGGCTCGGGTTCGTCCAGGAAGAGCAGGACCGGCCGCTCTCGTCCTTCTCCGGCGGATGGCGCATGCGGGCGGCCCTCGCCCAGGTGCTCCTGCGCCGTCCTTCCATCCTCCTCCTGGACGAACCCACCAACCATCTGGACTTGGAGAGCATCCTGTGGCTGGAGAGCCACATCAAGGCCATGCCGGCCAGCGTCCTGTTCATCACCCACGACAGATCCTTCGTGGACAACCTCGCCCATCGCATCGTGGAGCTGGAGCTGGGTCGTGCCCGCTCCTGGCCCGTGCCCTACGCGAAGTTCCGCGCCGACAAGTCGCTTTGGCTGGAGACCTTGAAAAACGCCTACGACCGCCAGCAGGTGGACATCGCGCAGACGGAGCGGTTCATCGCGCGGTTCAAGGCGACCTCCACCAAGTCTTCGGCCGCCATGAGCCGCCAGAAGCAGTTGGACAAGGTGGATCGCATCGAGCTCCCTCCGGAAGTCGATCGGGTCGCCCTGCGGTTCCCGAATCCGCCCGACGGAGGCTCCTACCCGTTCATCCTGCGCGGAGTGGGAAAAAGCTATGGCGACCATCAGGTCCTGACCGGCGTGGAACTCTCCATCTCGCGCGGCGAAAAGGTGGCCCTGGTGGGCGTGAACGGAGCGGGCAAGTCCACGCTCCTGCACCTGTTCGCCCAGAAATTCCCGCCCACCGAAGGCGAACTGGGCATCGGACACAAGACGGAAATCGGGCTGTTCGCCCAGTACGACGACCTCCCCGACGACGAGCAGGACCGCGCCATCGGCGACATCCTCTACGACGCGGCTCCCGGCGGCACCCTTCGCACCAAGGTCCGTACCCTGTTGGGCACGCTCCTCTTTTCCGGCGACGACGCGGAAAAGCCCTACCGAGTCCTTTCCGGGGGCGAAAAGGCCCGCGTCCGCCTTGGGCTGCTGCTTCTGCGGCCCAACAACGCCCTGCTTCTGGACGAACCCACCAACCACCTGGACCTGGCCACCCGCGAGGCCATGGTGGAGGCGCTCAAGGCGTGGCCCGGCACCCTGGTTTTCGTGAGCCACGACCGTCTGTTCACCAGGGAACTCGCGGGCCGCATCCTTGCGGTAGGCGGAGGCCGCGTGGTCGATTGGCCCGGCACCTACGAGGAGTACCTGTCCGTGGCGGGCGATGGCAGCGCTCCCGGGCTCTCCCATCTGGCGGACTTCGACGCCTTGCGCCGCAAGAACGAATCCGCCGCACCCAAAGGCAAGTCGGAATCCGTCAAGCCGGCACCTGCCAAGGAAGCGGACAAGCCGGTGGCCAAGGCCGCCGAATCGGCCAAGCCGATCGACCGCGAGGCGCAGAAGGAGGATCGGCGCAGGCGCAAGCGCCTGGAGGACCTGGAGACGCGCATCCAACTCCTGGACACCGCCTTGAGGGAACTGGACGAGCGCATGGCCGCTCCCGGGTTCTTCGAGGACTACGAGGTGTCGACCAAGGCATTGGCGGAACGGGAGAAGCTGGCCCGCGAGCAGGAATCGGCCTGGGCGGAGTTGGGAACGCTGGAGACTTGAACCGGCAGGGCGGTCCGGCACCCCCCTTTCGGAAACGGGGGAGGCTGTGCTACCTTTGCCCTCCTCGTGCGTGTCTGGAGAGATGACCGAGTGGTCGAAGGTGCACGTCTGGAAAGCGTGTGAGGGGCAACCCTCCGAGAGTTCGAATC
>CAYXXL010000033.1:0-15019 GCA_964469025.1 uncultured Fibrobacteria bacterium | reverse complement strand
CCAGGTGGCGTTGGCCTCCCAGGTCGTGCGCCAGGGGGACACGGCGCTCAAAGCCCGGGTCTACGCCATGACCCTGGCCAACATCCCCGTGATCTTCTCCTACGGTCCGGGTTTCGCTGCGCAGATCCTGACCGCCCACTTGGTGGGAGGGGGTCGCGAAGACGAGGCCGACCGACGCCTCCGGAAGGCGGCGGTCTGGGCATGCGCAGGAGCGTTGATCGTTGCGGTCGCGGTCGCGGCCACCGCGCCCTGGTCGCTGCGAGGGTTCACCGCCGACCTGGCCGTGTTGTCCTTGGGTGCCCGTCTCCTTTGGGTCGACGTTCTTCTGCAACCCGCCAAGGCCCTGAACATCGCCATCACGTTTTCGCTTCGCGCCGCCGGCGATTCAAAATTCCCGGCGTGGGTCGGCAGCACCCTGATGTGGACCGCCGGGCTTGGACTTTCCCTTTGGCTCTGCCGGGGAGTCGGTTGGGGGGTGGCGGGCCTGTGGGCCGGAATGGCCATGGACGAATGGATCCGGGCGGTCTTCAACTCCTGGCGATGGAACTCGGACCGCTGGCGCGGTCTGGGGGTCGCCCGGGCTTGACCGCCTCTTTGCAGGCGTGGTACAGTCATTTGCCGACATCGTCGGGCACCAGTGACCCAATCCGGGAGATTCCCATGCGCAACGTCCGCTGCATCGCATTCATGCTCGCCATCGCGGCTCCGCTTTTGGCAGTCGGGACCAAGGAACAGGCCAAGGCACTGGTGAAGACCGCCATCGCCGACTTCAAGGCCGATGGCCCTGGCGTATTCGCGAAGGTGACGGCCAAGGATCCCAAATACGTCCACGACGACCTCTATGTGATGGTGTACGACATGAACGGCAAATGCATGGCTCACGGAGCCAACGCGAAGATGGTGGGGAAAGACCTGATCGATCTCCAGGATCCGGACGGCAAGGCTTTCGTGAAGGAGCGCGTGGAGATCGCGAAGACGAAGGGCTCGGGATGGCAGAACTACAAGTTCACCAACCCCACCGACAAGAAGATCGAAGCCAAGACCGCCTACCTCGAAAGATCCGGCGATTACATCTTCGCCTGCGGCGCCTATTCCAAATGAGGCATTGATGTCCGCGTCAAGATCGGGAATTCCCCTGTCCAGGAAGTTGCTGATCGCGCCGGTCGGCGTGATCGTGCTGTTCGCAACGAGCGTTTTTGCCGCCGTGCTTCTGCTGTCCGCCGCTTCCCGGGCGGCGGCAAACCACGCCCGTCTCGCTGAGCTGGACATCTCCCTCCAGGCGAGCTCGGCGGACGCCTACAAGGGTTTGGCCTGGGCGGCGGCCGGTTTCCCGGCCAAGCGCATCGACAGCCTGTTCCAGGGCGACATCGCTAGATTGGACCGGTTGCGGGCCGACCTGGCCGTGGACTCATTCCGCGCGACGCCATTGGAGCGGGAGCGGATCCGCCGCACCGACAGTTTGCTGTCCTCATTCCGCTCGACTGTGGGCGAAATGCAAGACGTGTCCGGAGGAGACATGGGGTTCGCGAGCATGTACCTGGGCACCGCCCAGCGGAAGTTCCAGGCCTTGGACAGCGCACTGGGGATTCGAATGGCCTGGCAGAAGTCCAGGATGGACAATTCCATGCGCGATTGCCGTTTCTGGACCCTTTCCGGACTGGCCGTGGCGGTGGCCATGGGCCTCGCCCTGTCCATGTTCGTCGCTAGGCGTATCCGCCAGCCCATCGGGGAACTGGAATCGGCCGCCCGCGTCCTTGCGGAGGGGGACCTGAGCGTCAAGATTCCCGACTTGGGCACCGACGAGGTTGGTCGCCTCTCCGCGTCCATGGCAGCCATGTCGGCCAGATGGGTTGAAATCGTCCAGGACATCCGACGCGGCGTCCGATCGCTGGGCCAGGTGTCCGGCGAGATGGGCGGCATTTCGGATGCCTTGAACAACGGGGCTCGGCTCGCACGGGAGAGGTCGGGAAGCGTTTCCGGGGTCGCCGGAGGCTTGGGTAGCGCCATGGGCGAGGCCAGGGAGGCGATCATTTGCACCTCCCGGGAAGTGGGGTCGGTGGCCGCGGCCGCGGAGCAGATGTCCGCCGCCATCGCCGAGGTTTCCCGCCATGCCGGGGAGGCCCGACGGGTGGCGGGGGAGGCCAATCGCCAAGGTCTGAAGGCATCGGAACGCATCGACGCCTTGGGTCGGTCCGTGCAGGAGATCGGACAGGTCTCCCAGATCATCCAGGCGGTGTCCACCCAGACAAGGCTTCTCGCGCTCAACGCCACGATCGAGGCGGCGCGGGCGGGGGAAGCCGGACGGGGTTTCGCCGTGGTCGCGGGCGAGGTCAAGAACCTTGCCAGCCAGACCCAGGGGGCCACCGAGCAGATCGTGTCCCGCATCCGCCTGATCCAGGACGCCGTCGTGGAAGCGGTTTCCGACGTTTTCTCCGTCGTGCAGGTGGTCGGCACCATCCAGACCGCCATCGAGTCCATCGCTTCGTCCATGGAGCAGCAGTCGATTTCGACGAGGGAAATCGCGGCCCGGGCGGCGGAAGTCTCGACCCAGGTCCGCGGAGTGGAGCGTTCGGTACGCGAGGGCGAGGAGATCTCGCGGGAAATCACCGCGCAGATGGCCGACGTCGACTTGCTGGCCGCAGGCCTCGCCGACTCCGGAGACCAGCTCACTTCGGGGTCCCAGCGGTTGCGCGAAGTGCTTGGAGGCCTGGAAGTCGGTATCGGCCAATTCCGGGTCTAGACCAGCGTTTCGATTCGATTCGACGGTTGTTCCAACGACGAAAAAGGCCACCCTTCTAGGTGGCCTTCCCAAATCTCAATGGTCGCGAAGTGATCCTACCAGCGGAAGTGGGCGAACGCCTTGTTGGCCTCGGCCATGCGGTGGGTGTCCACGCGCTTCTTCACCGCGGCGCCTTCGTTGTTGGCGGCCTGGTTGAGTTCCCCGGCCAGACGTCGGGCCATGTTCTGCTCGGTGCGACGACGGGCGGCGTCGGCGATCCAGCGGATGGCCAGGGCCGTGCGGCGGTTGGGGTTGACTTCCACCGGCACCTGGTAGGTGGCACCGCCCACGCGGCGGGACTTCACTTCCAGGGAAGGCTTCACGTTGTTGATGGCGCGCTTGAGGATGGAAAGGCCGTCCTCTTCGCCGTTGGCGCGCGTCTGCAACTCGTCGATGGCACCGTACACGACGGACTCGGCGATGGACTTCTTCCCGTCCTTCATGATCCCGTTGACGAACTGCGTCAACAGGGTGGACTGGTACTTGGGATCCGGATTCCGTTCCCGCTTCTCGGCAGCTTTGCGACGAGCCATTTACTTCTTCTTTCCCTTGGCAGGTGCGCCCTTGCCCTTGGCGGCGACCTGGCCGGGCTTGGGACGCTTGACGCCGTACTTGGACCGGCCCTTGCGGCGACCATCGACACCGGCGGTGTCGAGGGTTCCGCGGATGATGTGGTAGCGCACGCCGGGGACGTCCTTCACGCGACCGCCGCGGATCAGGACGATGGAGTGCTCCTGGAGATTGTGGCCTTCTCCGGGGATGTAGCAGGTCACTTCCATGCGGTTGGAAAGCCGCACGCGTGCGATCTTGCGCAAGGCGGAGTTCGGCTTCTTGGGCGTGGTGGTGTACACGCGGGTGCAGACGCCGCGCTTTTGCGGGCTGGCTTTCAGGGCCGGCGACGACGTGCGATTCTGGACCTTTTGGCGTCCCTTGCGGACGAGCTGGGAGATGGTTGGCACCTGGTGCGTGCTCCTTGAAGATTTAGGGGGGCAGAAGTTAGATGCACAAACCCTTGTTTGGCAAGGGTTTGCGGGCGGATCAATCCTTGAGGGTGACTTCTTCCTCGAAGTCGTCGACAAGGTCGTCGTCGTCGTCGGTGCCCAGGGCGGCTTCGAGTTCCCGGCGACGGGCATCCTCTTCCAGCTTTTCCTGCGCCCTGCGGGCGGCCTCCACTTCGGCTTCCTCGTCCCGGACCCGGATCTTGCCGTAGTGGCGGGATCCGGTTCCCGAAGGGATCAGCCTGCCGACGATGACGTTTTCCTTGAGCCCTTCCAAGGTGTCCGTGCGGCCTGCGACGGCCACCTGGGTGAGGACCTTGGTGGTCTCCTGGAAGGAGGCGGCCGCGAAGAAGGAGTCCGTTCCGAGCGACGCCTTGGTGATTCCCAGCAGCAACGGCTCGGTGGTGGGGATGTCCCCGCTGATCGACTGCAGGCGGATGTTCTCCAGCCGCAGGCGGGCCTTGGACACCTCTTCGTTCTCCAGGAACTGGGAGTCACCCGGATCGCGAACCTTCACCTTGCGCAGCATCTGGCGCACGATGCATTCGATGTGCTTGTCGGCGATGGTCACGCCCTGCAGCTTGTAGACCGCCTGGATTTCGTCGACCAGGTATTCCTGCACGGCCTTTTCGCCGCCAATGCGCAGGATGTCGTGCGGGTCCTTGGGACCTTCGCACAGCCGGTCGCCGGCGCGGACGCGGTCGCCCGAATGCACGGAGAGGTGCTTGCCGCGCGGGATCAGGTATTCGGCGCGGCTGTTGTTCTCGCCGACCACGATCACCTTCTGCTGTCCGCGCTCCATGTCGCCGAATTCCACGATTCCGTCGACCGCGGTGACCACGGCCGGGGCCTTGGGGACGCGGGCCTCGAACAGCTCCGCGACGCGGGGCAGACCGCCGGTGATGTCGCGGGTGGCCGAAGCCTGGCGCGGCATCTTGACCAGGATCTCGCCCACGCCGATCTTGGTGCCGTCCCGGACCTGCAAGAGGGCGTTGGCGGGAACCGCGTAGCGCCCGATGGGCTTGTCCTTGTCGGTCCCGAAGATGAGCAGCTGGGGATGCAGCTTGCCCTTCTTGTCGTTGATCACCCGGAAGGTGGTGAGACCGGTGTTCTCGTCCTCTTCCACTTCCAGGGTGTGGCTCTCTTCGATGTCCTCCCAGCGGACCAGTCCCTCTTCCTTGGCCACGATGACCGAGTTGTAGGGGTCCCATTCGAACAGGACGGCACCGGCCTTCACCTTCTTCCCCGTCTCGGCGCGCAGCACCGAGCCGTAGGGCACGGGATACCGCGCCTTGGTGATTCCGTGGTCGTCCACCAGGATGCATTCGCCGGTGCGGCTGATGACCACATGGTCCTTGCCGCCGCGCATCACGGTCTCGACGTTGTCGAGCTTGATCGTGCTGTCGATCTTGGCCTTCTGCTTGTCCTGGGCGGTCAGACGCGTCGCAGCGCCGCCGATGTGGAACGTCCGCAGGGTCAGCTGGGTGCCGGGCTCTCCGATGGACTGCGCGGCCATGACGCCCACGGCCTCGCCGATGTTCACGGGGCGGCCTGTCGCCAGATTCCGTCCGTAGCAGCGCGCGCAGACGCCGCGGCGGCTTTCGCAGGTCAGGACCGAACGGACCAGGACCTTTTCGACCTCGGCGTCCTGGATGGCCTTGGACATCGCTTCGTCGATGATCTCGCCGCCCTTGACCAGGACCTTCGCGGTCAGCGGATGGAGCACGTCGTCCAAGGGAACGCGGCCGATGATCCGCTCGGACAGCTGGGTCTTGACCTCGTCGCCTTCGGTGATGGCCGAGACCTCGATGCCCTGCCTGGCTCCGCACTCGTCCTCGGTGATGACAAGGTCCTGGGCCACGTCCACGAGGCGTCGGGTGAGGTAGCCCGCGTCCGCGGTCTTGAGCGCGGTGTCGGCCAGTCCCTTGCGCGCGCCGTGGGTGGAGATGAAGTACTCCAGAACCGTCAAGCCTTCCTTGAAGTTGGACTTGATGGGGTTCTCGATGGTCTCCTGCCCGGTGAGCTTCTTCTGCGGCTTCTGCATCAGTCCGCGCATGCCCGACAACTGCTTGATCTGTTCGCGCGAACCGCGGGCGCCGGAGTCGGCCATCATGTAGATGGGGTTGAAGCCGGCCTTGTCCTTGGCGAGCTTGTCGAACAGGATGTTCGCGACTTCCGAGGTCGCGTGCGACCACGTGTCGATGACCTGGTTGTAGCGTTCGCCGTCCGTGATGACGCCGTTGTCGTAGAGATCCTGGAGGTTGTCGACCTTCTTCTGGCCTTCCTCGACGATCTTCCACTTCTCGTCGGGGATGAGCATGTCGCCCAGTCCCACGGACGATCCCGAGCGGGTGGCCCAGAAGAAGCCCGTGGACTTCAGGTTGTCCAGGAACTCCACGGTTCCGTTGTTGCCGGTGCGGCGGTAGATCTCGCCGATGACCACTCCCAACTGCTTCTTGGACATCGTCTCGTTGACGAAGCCCATGGCCTTGGGGGTGATCTGGGAGAACATCGCGCGACCGGCGGTGGTCACGACGTACTTGTCTTCGTAGCGGAACCGGATCCATTCGTGGACCCGCATCGCTCCGCCGTTGACCGCCTGCTCGACTTCCAGGGGAAGACCGAACGCGCGGAGCCCCTGGACCACCTTCGGGTCCTCCGGCTTGGGGCCGTAGGGCTTGGTCAGGTAGTACGCTCCAAGGACCATGTCCTGGGAGGGGATGGTGATGGGAGCGCCCGAGGCCGGGTGCAGGAGATTGAACGCGGACAGCATGAGGATCCGCGCCTCGAGCTGGGCTTCGAACGAAAGCGGCAGGTGGACGGCCATCTGGTCGCCGTCGAAGTCGGCGTTGAACGCCGCGCAGACGAGCGGATGCAGGCGGATCGCCTTGCCTTCCACCAGGATCGGGTAGAAGGCCTGGATGCCCAGGCGGTGGAGGGTGGGCGCGCGGTTCAGGAGCACCGGATGGTCCTGGATGATCTCTTCCAGGATGTCCCAGACCTCGGGCTTCTCCTTCTCGATGTACTTCTTGGCGCTCTTGACCGTGTGCGCGATGCCGCGCTCCTCCAGCTTCTGGATGATGAACGGCTTGTAGAGCTCCAGCGCCATGCTCTTGGGCAGTCCGCACTGGAACAGGCGCAGCTCCGGTCCGACCACGATGACGGAACGACCGGAGTAGTCGACGCGCTTCCCCAGCAGGTTCTGGCGGAAGCGGCCGTTCTTGCCCTTGAGGAGTTCCGAGAGGGACTTGAGGGGACGACGACCTTCGCCCTTGACGGAAACCGTCCGGCGACCGTTGTCGAACAGGACGTCCACCGCCTCCTGCAGCATGCGCTTCTCGTTGCGCAGGATGACCTCGGGGGCCTTGATGTCGATGAGCTTCTTCAGCCGGTTGTTGCGGTTGATGACGCGGCGGTACAGGTCGTTGAGGTCGGAGGTGGCGAACCGTCCGCCTTCCAGCGGGACCAGCGGACGCAGGTCGGGCGGGATGACGGGAAGCACGTCCAGCACCATCCACTCGGGGCGGTTCAGGGACTTGCGGAAGGCTTCGACGATGCGCAGGCGCTTGAGGGTGTCCAGCTTCCGCTGGACGGAGGTCTCCACCTTCACCCGGGCCCGCAGGTCGCGGGAGAGATGCTCCAGGTCCAGTTCGGCCAGCATCTGCTTGACGGCCGGAGCGCCCATCTTGGCGTCGAACTCGCGGCCTTCGTCCTCGAGCTCGATATGTTCGTCCTCGGTCAGGAGCTGGCCGCGCTTGAGCTCGGTGTTGCCCGGATTGAGGACCAGGTAGGACTCATAGTAGATCACCCGCTCCAGGTGGGTGATGCTCATCCCCAGCATCTGTCCGATCATGGACGGCAGGCTCTTGAAGAACCAGATGTGCACGACCGGCACGGCCAGCTCGATGTGGCCCATGCGCTCGCGGCGCACCTTGGAATGCGTCACCTCCACGCCGCAGCGGTCGCAGACCACGCCCCGGTAGCGGATGCGCTTGTACTTCCCGCAGGAGCATTCCCAGTTCTTGACCGGGCCGAAGATCTTTTCGCAGAAAAGACCGTCCTTCTCGGGCTTGAACGTGCGGTAGTTGATGGTCTCCGGCTTGGTCACCTCACCGAACGACCAGCTCCGGATGATCTCCGGGCTGGCCAACTGGATGGAGATGGCTCCTGTGTCGGGAATGGCGCTCTCGAAAACGGTGGTATTCTCGTTCATCCGGTCCTCCGAATTCCTTTCGCGTCTTCCGGGCTCAGGCCGCCACTTCGCCGTCGGGGGCGAAGCGGACGTCCAGGGCCAGGGCCTGCATTTCCTTGATCAGCACGTTGAAGCTCTCCGGAAGTCCCGGCTTGGGCGCGTTGTCGCCCTTGACGATGGCCTCGTAGATCTTGGAGCGCCCCACCACGTCGTCGGACTTCACCGTCAGGAGTTCCTGCAAGGTGTAGGCCGCGCCGTAGGCTTCCAGCGCCCAGACTTCCATTTCGCCGAAGCGCTGCCCGCCGAACTGGCTCTTGCCTCCCAGCGGCTGCTGGGTGACCAGGGAGTAGGGGCCGATGGAACGGGCGTGGATCTTGTCGTCCACCAGGTGGCCGAGCTTGAGCATGTACATGTAGCCCACCGTGGTGGCGTTCTCGAGCTGCTCGCCGGTGCGCCCGTCGAAGAGCTTGACCTTGCCGGTCTTGGGCAGGTGCGCCTTCTCCAGCTCGGTTTCGATGTCCTCGAAGGTGGCGCCGTCGAACACGGGGGTGGCCACCTGGTAGCCCAGGCTCTTGGCGGCCCATCCCAGCGACACTTCCAGGATCTGTCCCACGTTCATGCGCGAAGGCACGCCCAGCGGGTTCAGGAGGATCTGGACCGGGGTCCCGCCCTCGATGAACGGCATGTCCTCGACGGGAACCGTCTTGGAAATGACGCCCTTGTTCCCGTGGCGGCCGGCCATCTTGTCGCCCACCTGCAGGCGGCGCTTCTTGGCGATGTAGACCTTGACCAGCTGCAGGACGCCCGGCTTCAGTTCGTCTCCGCGGACGATCTTGTCGATCTCCTTGTCCAGGCGATCCTCGTGCTGGCGGATCATCTCCTGCGCGGTCTGGGTGATCTTCTCCACCCGGGCGTTGACGACCTCGTCCTCGCTGAAGCGGGAAGAGGCGGCCACGTCGTCGAAGGAGGTCCGGGCCACGAGCTGCCGCGTCCACTTCTTCCCGGAGGCGACCAGCACCTCGGAAGTCGCCGCGTCCTTGACTTCGCCGGAGATCTGGCCTTCCAGCAGTTCGGCGAGCTTCTTGTCGCGCGCCTCGCGGATCTCCTGGATCTTGAGCCCGATCTCCGACTTGATCTTTTCGATCCGGTCCTTGTCGGCCTTCTTCGACTTCTTGTCCTTCTCCTTGCGCGAGAAGACGCGGGTTTCGATGACGATGCCCTTCATGCCCGGAGGCGCCTTCAGCGAACTGTCGCGCACGTCCAGGGCCTTCTCGCCGAAGATGGCGCGCAAAAGGCGCTCCTCCGGCGAGAGTTCGGTTTCTCCCTTGGGAGTCACCTTCCCCACCAGGATGTCGCCGGAATTGACCTCGGCGCCCACTCGGATCACGCCCATCTCGTCGAGGTTGCCGATGGCGTCCTCGCCGACGTTGGGGATTTCGCGGGTCAGCTCCTCGGGTCCGCGCTTGGTGTCGCGGACCTCCATCTCGTACTCCTCGATGTGGATGCTGGTGAAGGTGTCCTTGACCAGCAGCTCCTCGGAGATGATGATGGCGTCCTCGAAGTTGTAGCCGTTCCAGGGAAGGAACGACACGAGGATGTTCTTGCCCAGGGCCAGCTCGCCGTGGTCGGTGGAAGCTCCGTCCGCCAGCGGCGTCCCCTTGACGACCTTCTGCCCCAGCGAGACGATGGGCTTCTGGTTGATGACGGTGTCCTGGTTGGAACGGCGCATCTTGCGCATGTCGTAGACGTCGAATTCCGGCATGTCCAGGAAGTCGTCGTCCCGCAGCGGCCCCTTGTCGCGGCGCACCACGACGCGGACCGCGTCGACGCGGTCCACCACCCCGGGATTCCTGGCGAGGATCATGGAGCCGGAGTCCAGGGCCGACCGGGCTTCCAGGCCCGTCCCGACGACCGGAGCCTCGGAACGCAGGAGCGGCACGGCCTGGCGCTGCATGTTGGAGCCCATCAACGCGCGGTTCGCGTCGTCGTGCTCCAGGAACGGGATGAGCCCTGCCGCCACCGAGACCAACTGGCGGGGAGACACGTCCACGTAGTGGATGTCCTCCCGGCGCACCAGCGGGAACTCGCCTTGCTGGCGGGCGATCACCGTGTCGTCGCGGAAATGGCCGTCCTCGGTGACCGGCGTGTTGGCCGGCGCGATGATGAAGTTGTCTTCCTTGTCGGCCGTGAGGTAGTCGATCCGGTTGGTCACCTTGCCCGCCACCACCTTGCGGTAGGGCGTCTCGATGAACCCGTATTCGTTGACCCTGGCATAGGTGCTCATCGACGAGATCAGTCCGATGTTGGGACCTTCGGGCGTCTCGATGGGGCACAGGCGTCCGTAGTGGGTGTGGTGCACGTCGCGCACTTCGAAGCCGGCGCGTTCGCGGGTCAGTCCGCCAGGCCCCAGCGCCGAGAGGCGGCGCTTGTGGGTCAGTTCCGCCAGCGGGTTGGTCTGGTCCATGAACTGCGAGAGCTGGGACGATCCGAAGAAGGTGGCGATGACCGCGTTGATCGTGCGTGCGTTCACCAGGTCCTGGGGCGTCATTTCCTCGGTGTCCCGCAGCGACAGCCGCTCGCGGATGGTGCGGCTCATGCGGGTGAAGGCCACGGTGAACTGGTTGGCCAGGAGTTCGCCGACGGACCTGGCCCGGCGGTTGCCCAGGTGGTCGATGTCGTCGATGTAGGGGACGGATTCCTTGCCGTCCTTGTCGCGGATCTTCCCGTTGAAGAGCCCCGAGAGATAGCGCATGATGGCCAGGAAGTCTTCCTTGGTCATGGTGCGCGTCTTCATCGCGACGTCCAGGTTCAGGCGGCTGTTCATGCGGTAGCGGCCGACCTCTCCCAGGTCGTAGCGCTTCTCGTCGAAGAACATGCGCAGGATCAGCTGGCGGGCCGTGTCGGTGTTGGGCGGGTCGCCCGGCCGGATGACGCCGTAGATCTTCTGCAGCGCGTCCTCCTCTCCGGTGGTGGGATCCACGTCCAGCGTGTTGTGGAGGACCGGATCGGATTCGATGTCGAGGTCGACGATCTTCACCGACTTGATGCCGGCCTTCCCGATGCTCGCGATCATGTCCGAGTCCAGGAGCGAGTTGGCCTCTATCAGAACCTCGCCGTCCGCGGTGATCGCGTCGGCGGCCAGCACCTTGCCGGCGAGTTCCTCGGACAGCTCCACCTTGGCGGTGGGGTAGAACAGGGCGAGGATCTCCTCGTTCGTCTGCCAACCGATGGCGCGCAGCAGGATGGAAGCGGGCAGCTTGCGGCGACGGTCGATGTTGATGTACATCGCGTCGTTGACGTCCAGCAGGAACTCCACCCACGATCCGCGGTAGGGGATGATGCGCGCCTTGAGCAGGCGCTTGCCGTTGGGATGGAAGTCCTCGTCGAAGGACACGCCCGGGCTGCGGTGCAGCTGGCTCACCACGACGCGCTCGGCACCGTTGATGATGAAGGTGCCGTTTTCCGTCAGCAGCGGGATGTCGCCGAAATAGACGTCGTTGGTGATCTTCTCCTGGAACTGCTTCTCGTCGCCCTCGGTCTTGTAGACGTTGAGGGAGAGGGTGGCGCGCAGGGGAGCGGCGTAGGTCATGCCGCGTTCCTGGCACTCCGGGATGGAGTACTTGGGCACTCCCAGGGAGTAGCCGTCGTATCCCAGTTCGTAGTTCCCCTTCACGTCCGAGATCGGGAACGTTTCTCGGAAAACCGCCTCGAGTCCCTCGTCCGCCCTTTCCCTCGGCAAAGTCCCGATCTGCAGGAACCTGTTGAAGGATTCGACCTGGACTTCGAGGAGGAAGGGGATCTCCATCGAATACTTGCTTTTCGCGAAGTTTCTGCGTTCCGTCATCGACCGCCTCGCCTCGTGGGAGTCAAACAATGCCGCAAAGCCGACCGCGTCCGCGGCCGGCATCGCCAAAAAACGAAAGGCCTTGTGCGTCGCCCGCGCGACGGGCCAAGGCTTTGGATGTGTGCTTGGAGAAAGGCACCCTTACTTCAGGGCGACCTTGGCTCCGGCTTCTTCCAGCTTCTTCTTGAAGGTCTCGGCGTCGGCCTTGGCCACAGCCTCCTTCACGGTCTTGGGAGCGCCGTCGACGAGGTCCTTGGCCTCTTTCAGGCCCAGGCCGGTGATCTCGCGAACCACCTTGATGACGCCGATCTTGTTGGCGCCGGCTTCGGAAAGCACGACGTCGAATTCGGTCTTCTCTTCCTCGACGGGCGCGGCGGCGGCGGCGGGCGCGGCGGCCATCACGACGCCTCCGGCGGCGGCTTCCAGACCGTGGACCTCCTTGAGGTATTCGGACAGGGCGCGGGCTTGCGCCAGCGACAGGGCGACGATCTTGTCGCCCAGAGCAACGATTTCAGCGGCGTAGGACTTGGTCTCGGACATGGTGGATTCCCCTGTGGATGGATGGATGGTGAAAATTCAGGCGGCTTCTTCGAGGCGCTTGAGCAGGGCCTCGACTTGGCTCGCGAGTTGGGACCCGGGTCCCTTGATGAGACCGACGAGCGTCGCGCCGGGAGAGAGGAAAAGCGAGACCACCTGTGCCTGCAATTCGCGTTTTCCCGGGAGCTTGGCCACGTCGGCGAGGGCGCCACCCTGGAAGACGTCGCCGTCGATCCAGGAGATCTTGGAACCCAGCAGGCCTGCGTGGGCTTTCTGGTATTCGACGATGGCGCGCGCGGGTGCCACCGGATCTTCGGCGCTGCCCACCAGGATGGCGGAGGGCCGCTTCAGGATGCCGTCGAGCGCGGTGATGCCCGCCTTGTGCAAGGATCGCCGGATCAGTGTGTTCTTGGCCACCCGGTAGAAGATCCCCTGCTTGTGCAGCGTCTTGCGGAGATCCACGTCCTCCAGGACCTTGATGCGGCCGAAGTCGACGAGGAACACCGATCCCGCTCCCGCGAGGGCCTGGTCGATCTCTTCCGTTGTCTTTTTCTTGGTGTCGAGGCTGATCACGTTCGGGGGCCCCCTCAGACGCGCGCCACGGAGAGTTCGACCGGAAGACCGGGGCTCATCGTGGAGGAGATGGTGATGCTCTTGACGTAGGTGCCCTTGGAGGTCTGGGGCTTTGCCTTCACGACCGAGCGGATGAGCGACATGATGTTTTCCTCCAGGGCCTCGGCCGTGAAGGAGATCTTGCCGACCAGCGCCTGGACGTTCGCGCCCTTGTCCACGCGGTAGGTGATCTTGCCGGCCTTGAGCTCGGCGAGGATCTCCTTGACGTTGACGCCCACCGTGCCGGTCTTGGGCGAGGGCATGAGCCCGCGCGGACCCAGGAGGCGGGCGAGCTTCCCGACCACGGTCATGGTGTCCGGAGTGGCCACCACGACATCGAAGTCCATCCATCCGCCCTGGATCTTCTCCACCAGCTCGTCGGCACCGACATGGTCGGCTCCGGCGGCTTGCGCCTCCAGTGCCTTCTCGCCCTTGGCGAAAACCAGTACCCGGACCGTCTTGCCTGTTCCCTTGGGCAGAACGACCGTTCCACGGACCATCTGGTCGGAGTGCTTGGGATCGACCCCAAGATTCATCGCGACTTCGATGGTCTCGTCGAACTTGGCCACGCGGTTCTCCTTCAGAAACTTCACGGCTTCCGGAAGAGTCCACTCGGTGCGAACGGCTGCCTTGTCGGCTGCCTCCCGATACTTCTTGCCATGCTTCATCGACGATTCCTCATTGGTTATCCTTCGACCGTGAGTCCCATGCTCACGGCCGTCCCCCGAACCTGGGACGCCGCCGACTCGATGGTCAGGGAGTTCAGATCGGGCAGCTTGATCTTGGCGATCTCCAGCACCTGGGCTTGCGTCACCTTGCCCACCTTCTTGCGGTTGGGCTCGCCGGATCCGCTCTCGATGCCAGCGGCCTTCTTGAGAAGGACCGGGACCGGAGGGGTCTTGGTGATGAACGTGAAGGAACGGTCCGCGTACACGGTGATCACCACGGGGATGATCATGCCCTTCTGGTCCTGCGTGCGAGCATTGAACTGCTTGCAGAACTCCATGATGTTGACGCCCTTCTGTCCGAGGGCGGGGCCCACGGGAGGCGAAGGATTCGCCGCACCCGCGGGAATCTGGAGCTTTATGTAGCCGGTGATCTTCTTGGCCAAGGCCTAACTCCCGGAGTGTGCGCCGCTTTGAGCGGGCTAACTTTTGCGGCGACAATGCGTTAGACGCGCCGCGGAAAAAATGGGCGGTGAAAACTAAACTGTTTTCACCCGGTTGTCCAGTGGTGGTCTAAACTTCGCTGACTTGTCGGAAATCCAGCTCGACCGGGGTGGAGCGCCCGAAGACGCTGACCATCACCTTGAGCTTGCCCTTGTCCGGGTGGATTTCTTCCACGGTGCCGTCGAAATCCTTGAACGGACCCTCGTTGATGCGCACCGCGTCGCCCGACTTGAATGGGATCAGGACGGCGTGGCCGTGGAGATCTTCCCGCTCGCCGCTGGAGCGCCCGAGGATGCGGTCCACTTCGGCCTTGCGCAAAGCCTGGGGCTTGTTGTTCACGCCCACGAAATGGGTCACCCCGGGGATGGAGAGGACCGCGTGCTGCGCATCCTTGGTCATGTCCATCTCGATGAGCACGTAGCTCGGGAAGTCCTTGCGCGTCTGGCGGATCTTCTTGCCGTGGCGGACCTGCACCACTTCCTGGGAAGGGAGCAGCACCTGGCCGATCACGCCGACGAAGCCTTGGCGCTCCACCAGTTCGTCGATGTAGGCCTTGACCTTGTTTTCCTGGCCGGAGTAGGTATGGAGAACGTACCAGTTCATTTGATCTAGGCCCCCGACGAGAGCAACTGCTCGATGACGAACCCCACCACCATGTCGACGCCGGTGATGAAAAGGCCGCACATCAGGCTGAAAAGCATGACCACCCAGGTGCTCTCGATCAACTCGGAGCGCGGAGGCCAGGTGACCTTCTTCCCTTCGGCGATCACCTCGAGGAAATACTGGTACAGCTTGCGCACAATGGATCCTTTCGAGATCGAACAGGGGAAGAGGGACTCGAACCCCCAACCAACGGTTTTGGAGACCGCTACTCTACCAATTGAGCTA
>CAYXXL010000032.1:0-15112 GCA_964469025.1 uncultured Fibrobacteria bacterium | reverse complement strand
GCGATCCGCGCACCAGCCGACGCAACGCGGCGGCGGGAAGATAGGGCCGCGAGGCCGCCATCAGAACCGGAACCGGATTCCGGCGAGCCGTCCGGCGAACCGGTCCATGTAGGCCTTCTCGTCGGATTCCGTCGGGGCCTCGTAGGTCACCGAGAAGCGCAGGTGCGGCCCCGCGTCGTCGAAGGGCACCACCACGATGCTCTTCTCCCGGATGAGCCATTGGCTGGCCGCCTCGGCGTTCTCGAAGTCGGGTCCGCCCTCCACGCCTTTCGGGGCCTTGGCGTAGAGGAAGTAGGTGCCCTCGGGCATCTCGATGGAAAATCCGAGCTTTTGCAGCTGGGCCACCAGCAGTTCCTGCCGACGCTGGTATTTCCGCTGCGCGGATTGCCAGAGACCGTCGTCGGACAGGGCGGCGGCGGCGGCCATCTGGATGGCCTTGAACTGCCCGGAATCGGAATTGTCCTTCACGTCGCCGAAGGCCTTGACCACGAGCGGGTTCCCCGCCACGAAGCCCAGGCGCCATCCGATCATGTTCCAGCCCTTGGACATGGAGTGGACTTCCACGCCCACGTCGAGGGCGCCCGGAATCTCCAGGAAGGAAAGCGGTTTCGCCCCGTGGGTGAAGGGAAGATGGGCCGCGTCCTGCACCACAACCACGCCGTTCCGCTTCGCGAAGGCCACGACCTTTTCGTAGAAGGCCCGGGTGGCGGTCTTTCCGGAAGGGCTGTTGGGGTAGTTTATTACCAGGAGCTTGGCCTTGGCCAGAACGCCGGAGGGGATGTTCTCCAGGTCGGGGAAGAAGTCGTTTTCCGGCAGAAGCGGCAGGTTGTGGACGGTCCCGCCCAGGTACTTGGTCCAGGTGCTGGCCACCGGGTAGCCGGGAACGGTGAACAGGGTCACGTCGCCGGGGTTGATGAAGGCGGCGGGAAGGAGCGCGTAGGCGGGCTTGGACCCGATGCAATGCAGGATCTGGGTCGCGGGATCCAGGTCCACGCCGAAGTTGCGCTTGAGGTAGGCGGCGGCCGCCATCTGGTAGTCCAGGATCCCGTTGTCGGCGTAGCCGCGGTTTTCCGACCGGTCCACTTCGCGCTTCAGCGCCTCCCGCACCGGAGAGGGGGCCATCTCGTCGTTCTCGCCGATCCCGAAGTCCACGAGCGGTCGGTCGGGGAAGTCGGCCAGGGCGGCGCGCTTGGCCCGCTTGATCTTCTCGAACTTGTAGATGGCCGTGGACTTGCCGTAGTTTTCGCCACCGATGCGGTCGGCGAACAGCTTCTGGATGTAGGACTCGCTCACGTGCTCCTCGGTGGGTCTAGGGAACCGCTCCATCGGCGGCGATCAGGGGCCAAAGATAGGGAAGATCCCGGTCGCCCACGTCGCGGGGACGCTCCATCCGCCGGGCATTCAGGGTGCGAGGAGCCAGGCGACGATCTCTTCGGCGAGGGAGTCCGCACCCGGGACGGCTGAAGCCTCGGAGGGGACCTTCGGTGCCGCGACGGTGCGTAAAGGGCGCCCCGTGGTCACTTCGGGGACCCCCAGATGGAAGGGCTCCTGGGTGTCGTGGCCGGGGGAAACCCATGCGGACTTGCAACCCGGGACCAGGCGGAGCACCTCCCCGAACCTCGGGGACACGTAGACCTCGCCGGATTCGGGAGAGGGAGACGCCACGGGGCGCAACCCGCAAAGACGGGCCCAGACGCGGAACAAGGGTGCTTGCCAGGGCCGACGGGGGAACCAGATCCAGCCCCGGTCGCGCCGTGTCCGGGACAGATGGTGCAGCGAAGGAAGGTCCACGAGGTGCAAGGACATCGCCGCATGGGGGCCGGCGCCGAAGGCTTCGGCGAACCCGACGCCAGCCCATTTCAGGGAAGCGCCTGGCCGCACGCGGGGGAACCCGAGCATGCGGGCAGCCTCCACGGATTCGGGCCGGTCCGTCCAGACCGTGTCCACGGAATCCGTCCACCCGGGAAAGGCCGTCCGGAACAATTTCCAGCGCCGCATCGATCTTGGCGAGGTGCGAAACGCCGCGAAGGCGAAGGGGATGCCCGACCTGTCCAGCGTTTCGAGGACCACCGGCCATGCTTCGGCCTCCAGGAACAGAGCCTTGCGCACCCGCCGGGAAGCGAGGAACTCCGCCACCGTTCGTCGATCGTCGCAAGGGAGGAGGAAGGCTTCGAATCCCGATTCCGCCAAGCGACTTTTCCCCGCGCTCGTCGCGGACGTGAGGGTGATGGCAAGGTCCCCGGGCAGAAGCCGCAGCAGCGCCAGAACGCCCTTCGCTTCTCCCAGCGACGCGCAGTGGATCCAGACGGAATCCGACAAAGCCGACGGCCAGGGACCGGTCCGTTCCGACCCCGCGCCGCGCAGGAGGAGTCCCGCGATCCGTCCCGCCGCGCCGTACCAGGCGGGAATCCGGATCATCGGGCCGCCCAGAGCCAAAGCGCGACGGGTGGGAGGAACGAGGCCCACTCGGAACGCCACCTGCCGGAAAGGGAGTCGATCGGGAGCATCCTGGAAGGCGGGTTCCGGATCCGCAGCTGGCGCGATTCCTCCCGTGCCAGGACCAGGTACAGGCACCCGGGACCCGACAGCACGAAGGCGAGCCGGAGGGGATCGGGACCCAGCACGCAGGAGCCGAGCCCGGCGAGCACGAGGAGGTTCGCCAGGTAGAGCGGATGGGAGATCCACCGGTAGGGTCCGCCGGACACCCGCTCCGGACAGGACAGGATCCGTCCCCGACTGTGGGCCCCGATGAACCGGCGGGCCCAGGCGCGCAGCGCGAGCCCCGAAACCAGAGCGGCGACCGAAGGCGTCCACTGGCGGGACGGGAGAAGCCAGGGCAGCCAGCAAAGGCTCCAAAGGACCACGAGTTCTCCCCGGAACCTGTAGAGGATCGCGTTCACGGGCGTGGTTCCGCCAGGGAGAGGACGGGTCCGCGCCCCTGGCCCCCGGGCTCCCAGAGCCGTTCGGTTTCCGCGAAGCACGGCCAAAGATCGGGAACCGCGATGATCGCGGTCGCCGCGCCGCGCCGCGCCAGGACCTCCGCCAGGATCCGTGCCCCCTCGCCGGGGGGAAGCGCCGAGACGGGTTCGTCCAGGAGCCAAAGGTTCCGCGATCGGGCGGCGGCGGCCAGAAGGCACAGCCGGGCGCGCTGACCGCGCGACAATTTGTGTCCGCCATCGGGGATGCATCGCGTCCATTCCAGGGAGCCGGGGAGTCCATCGGGAAAGAGCAGGCCCATCAGGCCGTCCACCGCACCGGGCGACGGGTGTTCGATCCCGGTCCAGAGCGCGGGGCTGATGGGCGGCAACACGGGTTCCTGGGCCATCCAGAGGATCCGACGCGGCCGTGTCGCGGTTCCCGACAGCGGGAGCGGCTGGCCGGCCAGGGCCGCCAACAGCGTGGACTTGCCGCACCCGTTGGGGCCGTGGACCACCACCAGGGAACCCCGCGGTGGGAAGAAGCCGATGCCCGCGAGGACGGCGGGAGCGTTGTCCCATGCCACCCGCAGGTCTTCCGCGCGCACGTCGGCGGACGCCTGGAAGGTCGGAGGTGCGGCCAAGGCGTTCCACGCCTCGCGAGCGCGTCGCAGGTGGGGAAGCAGGCGTCCCGCCTCGCGGACAGGTCGATAGGCCAGAAGACAGATTCCGAGAAACGCGAGCAGGGAACCGGAGGACATCCTTCCCGTCGCCCAGGACAGCACCGCCGATGCCCCGAGGAACCACCCGGCGACGTGGGCCGCCGCCTCTCCCCCCGCTCCCCAGGCGAGGTGCCGCCGGGCCCTCTCCATGCGTTCGTGGAGGAAGGCGAGGAAGACGCGCCGCCGGGCCTTCGCGACCACGGGGCTCCATCCCGCCGGGCGCATCTGCGGGATGGAACGCCAGGCCCATTCCTCGCCGGCGTCCAGGCTTTCCGCCGAGTCCCGTTCCGCGTCCGCCAGGGATTTCCAGGTCCTGGACTTCTCGCGGGCCCAGCGACCCAGGAGAATGCCCGCGAGGAGGACCGCGAGCGTGATCCACGGGGCGAGCCAGATCAGCAACGGGACGGAGAGGAGCAAGGTCGCCGCCGCGGTGCGCCATTCCAGGGCGGCGCGGGTGCCGGACTCGATCCATTCCCTGCCTTCGCGGGAGAGCCAGGACGGATCCTGTCCCTCGCTCGCTCCTCTTGCCCAGACCCGCCGATGGTATGCGTTCCCGCTTTCCAGCGCCAGGCGTTCGCGGTCCAGGTCGCGTCGCCAGGACAGGGTCACCCGCGCGGCCAGCAGCAGCGCCATGACCCCGAGCCAGAACACCTTCCCCACGGGCTCGGTGAGCTCGCGCAGCCACAGGCCGATCCCGGATTCGGCCGCCGCCGAGGCAAGCGACCAGGCCCCGTGGCGGTACCAACCGCCCCGGTCCGCGATCCAAGGGGGAGGCCGTAGCAACATGGGTGGCAAAGGTATGTGCTCCGCGGTCCAGGTGGCGGATCGCGCCGCGATGCGGATCGGAACTAGGAAGTGGCCGAGCGCAGTTCCTGGGCCCGGAAGAACTGGCCGCCCGGCGCGCCGTCCGGCAAAAGCACCGGCACCATCGCCCCGGGAAGGACGGTTTCCGGCGCGTGGTCGGCGTTGGGTCCGCCCAGGTCGGTGCGCAGCCATCCAGGATCCATGCGGGAAACGATGACTCCGGTCCCGGAGAGCTCGGCGGCGAGGTCGTCGGTGTACTTGTCGACCGCCCATTTGGAGGCGCCGTACGGGGCGAGCTGCGGGGTCTTGTCGATCCCCGAGGTCACGTTCACCACGCGCCCCCACTTCCGCAAGACCATGCCCGGGACCAACCGCGCGCACAGGCGCGCCAAGGCGAAGACGTTGACCTGGAACACCGGGGTCCAGTCGGACAATTCCTGAAAACCAACGGAGTCGCGCCATGGGGACATGATGCCGGCGTTGTTGTACAGGATGTCCACCTTGCCGAAGGCCTCCAGCGCCTCCGAGGCGATGCGCTCCACCTGGGCGGGGTCCGAGAGTTCGCCGGCCACGGCGCGGCCCTCCGCTCCCGCCTTGCGCACCAAGTCCAGGGTGGCTCCGGTTGCGGCCAGGGTGCGCCCGTGGACGATCACCTGCGCGCCTTCCACGGCCAGGGCTTGGGCGACCAGTTTTCCCACGCCTCGGCTGGATCCGGTGACCAACGCCGTTTTCCCTTGCAAGCGTCCCATTCTTTTTCGAAGCGGAAAATGGGACTCGAACCCACGACCACCTGCTTGGGAAGCAGGAGCTCTACCAACTGAGCTACTTCCGCGCTCGGAACGAACAAAGGTAACGCCGAGCCCTTCCCCTTGGCAACGGGAAGGGGCGGCGATGAACGGCCTAGCGGTAGACGGGCACCCGTAGCGAAGCCCCTTGGCTCCGAGCGATGTACACGCCCGTCCTCAACCCCGACAGATCCATGACCGCGCCGGTATGACCGCGCCGGTGCCCGTCATGGACGCGGGCGGGTGCGTCTGGCGCGAGCCGGTTTTCCCCAATCCGAGGTGGAAGTACTACAGGGGAGTCTATTTTTGATGCGGGACGGTTCCATCCTTGGGGGAAAAAATGGTCGGAAGGAAAGTTGCCCTGTCGTTGTGCGCGGCGCTATGCGCGGGAGTCGGGGCATGGGGAGCCAACGCGGCGGGCTACGACTGGCAGAGCGTGGTGGTGGGTGGTGGAGGCTACGTCCCCGGGATTGTTTTCCACCCGACGGGCAAGGGAATCATGTACGCCCGCACCGATATGGGAGGTGCATACCGTTGGAACACGGCGACCGATTCGTGGATCCCGATTTTGGATTGGAATGGACGAGCCAGCAGCGACAACTACGGAGTCCTTTCCATTGCCCTGGATCCGCAGGATACGAACAAGGTTTTCCTGCTGACGGGGAAGTACACGAGTGCGTCCTCGGGGGCTTCCGGCTACGTGCTGGCATCCTCCGACGGAGGTCGGACCTTCTCCCAGCAGACGCAGCTCAACGGCAAGGTTGGCGGGAACGAGGATTGGCGCGGGGCCGGGGAGCGTCTTGCTGTGGACCCCAACCTGGGAAGCATCCTGTTTTGGGCCGGAACCCGATGGGATCTGCAGTGCTGGTGGGCATGTTCCGACGGCTCGAACAATCTGTCGACTTGGTACCGGGGCTCGCTTTGGAAGAGCGCGGATGGCGGCAAGACATTCGATACCGTGAAATCGATGCCTCAGGGCAACGGGTTGTTCGTGCTTTTCGACCCGGCGAGCGGAACCAAGGGATCCGCCAGCCAGGACATCTACGCGAGCTACGATAGCTCCAATGCCGGGGCACCGGCCATCTGGCGAAGCCGAAACGGGGGAACCTCCTGGAGTCTCCTGGCCGGGCAACCTTCGGGACTTTACGCGACACATGCGACCGTCGCGGGAAGCAACATCTTCTTCTCCTTCAACAACGCCGCCGTTCCAAACAACTCAAACGGCGGCGCGGTGTGGCGGTTCAACACGAAAACCAGTTCCTGGCTCGAGATTTCGCCAGTCAAGAATCCAACATTCGGTTACGGCACGGTGAGCGCGTACGGCAGTGATCCTTCCCGGCTTGTGGTGAGCACCGTCGACAAGTGGAATGGCGGAGACGAGGTGTGGCTTTCGACCGACACGGGGAAGACCTGGCAGACCAAGCTCTCCACCGGCACCTTGGACAATTCCTGGGCACCGTGGTCCACCGTCCGCAGCCCGCACTGGCTGTCCAGCGTCCAGTACGACCCCTTCGATTCCAGCGTTGCCTTGTTCGGGACGGGTTACGGCGTGTTCCGCACGACGAACCTGCTGTCCTCCAAGCCGACATGGGCCTTTGCGGATTCCAACTTCGAGGAGACCGTGCCCCAGCAGCTTGTCAGTCCACCCTACGGTGCTCCCCTGCTCTCGGCGATGGGCGACCAGGGCGGATTCCGCCATGCCCGGCTGGACAAGGCGCCATCCAACGTGCACCTGCCGGATGTGGGAACCACCCTCGCCATCGAAGTGGCGTGGAACAAGCCCTCCACTTTCGTGAAGGCCTCGAACGCCCCCCCTTCCGGTGGATCGATCGTCGGTGCCATTTCGACGGATTCCGGCAAGACCTGGACCGCGTTCGCCGCCCAGCCGGCGGGCATACAGCTGCAAAGCGCAAGCAACAACTGGAGCGGCGGCGGCGGCGAGCGCTCCATCGCCATCTCGGCGGACGCCTCTTCCATAGTTTGGACAGCACCGAACACCAGCGGTCCGTACTACTCCAAGAACAGCGGTTCATCGTGGATCGCATCCACTGGCGGACCCTCTTCATCGGTGATCTCGGCAGTACAGCCCGTGGCCGACAAGGTCAACGGCAAGAAGCTGTACATCCTCGACCAGCAAGGCGGTGCGGTCTACGCGAGTGCGGACGGGGGAGCGACCTTCACCAAAGGCGGCACCACCCTCCCCGTCCTGCCTTCCTACAGCACCGGCGACGGAGTCTTGACGGCCACTCCCGGATTCGAAGGCGACCTGTGGGCCACCACGGGAGCCGGCGGTCTCTGGCATTCCACCAACTCCGCCACGAGCTTCGGCAAAATCACGGGCGTCACCGAGGCCTACTTGGTTGGAGTGGGCAAGGCCGCCGCAAACAAGACCTATCCAGCCGTGTACATCTTCGGCGTCGTGGGCGGCGTCACTGGTATTTTCCGCTCCACGGATTCCGCCGTTTCCTGGACGCGCATCAACGACGACCAGCACCAGTACGGCACCCTGCACTACATGGTGGGCGACCCGAACGTGTTCGGTCGAGTGTATATCGGGACCGAAGGCCGCGGGGTGATCTACGGGCAGCCATCTTCCGGACCCAATATGGTCGCACCTGTCCAGCAGGCATTGGCTTCATTGCGGCGCGTGGGTCAATCTCTCATTGCCGACGGCGCCACTGCCATCCGCCTTATGGACTTGGAAGGCCGCTTTATACGTCAGTCGGAAACTGTCGCCGGACAACAGCGTCTGGACCTGACGGGTCTTCCCCAAGGTGTCTTCTTCGCCAGGCGCGGCGCGGAGAGCCTTCGCGTGGAGACTGTGCGCTGATGCCTTAGCATCGCCGATGCCATCGATGCAATGTCCCGGTCCCAGAATGGCCAGCTTTCAGTTGGCTGTATCGAGGGACGGACGCCACCAGGCATCCGAGGAATCTCGGCATCAAGGCCGGTCCTCTTGGGAGAGTGGACGGTCAAGCCTTTTCACGCCCGGAATTAGTCCAGGCTGGTGACGCAAAGCCTTCTTTCTGATGAAATGTGGACTCTATGAGAAAACTTCCAGGCCCGATTGCTTATGCAGGGAACCCTGGATATCAGGGCGAGATCCAGGTATAGCTGCGTTCCGTTGTGTCCTTGATGCAGCGGATGGATGCCGTGGCGAACGTATAGTAGGAGTTCGTAAAGTCTCCAGATTGGAACAACCCAGCTGTGCTTGGCGCGAAAAAGCCGGACGCATAAACGGGGATTGTATATCCTCCGCGTCCCAATGATGCTGTCCAGAACAGAGCACCCATAGTATATTCGACGTCACCTGTGGCCGAAGATGCGGTCGACTTGATCGTCGTATTGTGGATTGAAAATCCATACCGATCCGTTCCAATACTAGAAGTGCCGGACCACATTCCAAAGTGTTGCGTTGAGTCGGTCCACAGTTCCCGGCTGCGGAGTTTGAAAGAACTAGAGTCTCCGGACCAGATTTGCAGAGTGCTCCATTCATCCGATGTCGGCACATGCCACCTCTCAGGGCAGATTCCTTGGACGGGTAGGCCAGCGGAATAGGCATTGGCAATCTGTTCCGCAGTCATATTCAACGCTTGATCCCACGTGTAAGCCCGACCATATTTGCCGCAAGTGTCGTTGGTACATGTCGCCGTTCCGACGATCCGTTGCAAGTTGGAGATCATCCAAGTTTGCGTGCCCAACACCTTGGCCCGGTAGCTGTTGCCGTCGGCATCCAGCACCGTGTCCACCAATTGCAGAGTCTGGAGGCCGGACCACGCGGAGGTGTCAGTTCCCCCGTTGGCGGTACCCCCGTTGTCGTGGGCGCGGATCTGGAATTGGATGTTCACCATCGTGTCCAACTTGGCCAAAACGTGCAGCGTTCCGACGCTGTCCACGTTCAATGTGGACAAGTAGACGGAATCCGTCGCATTCGCCAACTGGATATCGAAGTGGCCGCTCTGTCCCGGGGTCGCGTCGTCCCACACGACCGAGGCCAGCGCATAGGTCTGCTCTCCCTTCCATGTCGTGGCCAACAGCGTCGGTGACTTCAGAACCAACGTCGGTGCGTGGTTGACGGGATTCACCGTTAGGGTCAAGCTGTCCACCGCCGTAGCGCCCAAGCTGTCCGTCACCGTGAAGACCACCTTCACGGTTCCCCAGCGGTGGGCCAGCGGGTGCAACGTGATGTTCCGCGAAGTCCCACCCGAGAAGGTGGCAATCACGCCGCTGGTCGGAAGGATGGTGCTGTCGGAAACCGTCCACGAAAGTGCCAGGTTGGCAGGCGATGTTTCCGGGTCAGAGACCGCCGCCGCCCCCACTGAAGCGGTCTGGTTCTCCCAAGTGGAAAGGGCGTGCGTGGGAAGAGCCAAGCTCGGCGCCTGGTTGAAGTAGATGGACGCCGTCTTCCAAGCCGAGTAGCGGTTCCCCGGATCCACCGAGTCGTTGTCCACCGCCCGCACCTGGATGTGCGTCAAGCCCGATGAATTTGCGTTGCCCGCAAACGAGAGCGTTCCATTCGCGTCTACCGAAGGGGCGGTGGCAAACAACGCAGCCCCATCCAAGACCTGCACCTGGAAGGACACCTTCTGGTACGACTCGTTGGCCGGACCCGCCGCGATGGAATCGATCCAGCCAGGGAAGGACTTCGTCGCGGTGCTCGCGGTCACCACAAGATTCCGTGCCCCTCCAAAGGTGGGCGGACGGTTGCGTGCGGCGATGGTGATGGGAACGATCAGGTTCGATGCATCCACGGAATCTGAGAGTGTCGCGATGGTGGTGATGGGCCCGCCGTACGCATACGGCTTCCCTTGCAAGGGAATGGTCACCTTGCCAAAGGCGTCAGGGACCAACTTCCAGCTCTGCGCCGAGATCAGGCTGGTGTCCACCGGAGCGAATTTCACCATAAGGCTCGATCCCACGAAGTTCTGGACCGTGAAGGAAACCGTGGACGTTGAATCCTCCACCAGTCGAACGGTATCGCTGGGGCCGGTCGCGATCAACACCGGTCGGGAGAAGAACTGAATGGCAAAACGCTTCCAACTGGAGACGTTGACGTTGGTCCCGGTCGAATCGCCGTTGTCGTGGGCCCGCACCCGGAAGACGCCGCGCCCCACGGAATTCGCTTGGTAACGCAGGGTCCCAACGCTATCCACCGTGGGAAGCGCCGAGAAGAGGTTGCTCCCCGAATCCGCCACCACCTCGAAATGGACGATTTGTCCGGACTCGTTCGCGGGCCCTGCCGAGATGGCCGTGATCCAGTTGGAGATGGTCTGGGAGGTGGTTTCGAGCGTCTTGGAAATGTCGGTGGCACCCGCAAAAGTCGGAGGGTCGTTGCGGGCCGCCACGGTCACCACGGCATCCACCGTGTCGGCCAAGCCTCCACCTTGAAGCAAGAACACGACCTGCACCGGTCCGCCGTTGGCATCGGGCTTGGCCTGCAGAAGCAAGGTGTCGGTGCGATGGACAGTTCTGGTCAAGGAGCCGAGCAAGGTCGTGTCGCCGGACACCAGGCGAAGCGTGGCTGTATCGGCACCGGACAACGTCACGGGAATGCGCAGCAGGGAGTCTTCCACCATCGCGAGACCGGAAGGGATTCCCGAGATGGTCAGCACCGGCTTGGCGGAAAGCTGGATAGCGAATCTCTTCCAGGCGGAGACGTTGACACTGGTTCCCGTGGAATCGCCGTTGTCATGGGCCCGCACGCGGAAGACGCCGCGCCCCACCGACTTCGCCTGGTACCGCAAGGTCCCGGAACTGTCCACTGTGGGGAGTGCCGAGAACAAACTCGCACCCGAATCCGTCACCACCTCGAAATGGACGATTTGTCCCGCTTCGTTCGCGGGGCCTGCCGAAATGGCTGTGATCCAATTCGGGACGGTCTGCGCCGTGGTGTCCAGCATCTTGACGATGTCCGTGGCTCCTGCAAAGCTCGGGGCTTGGTTGGCGACCACGACCGGCGCCGGGAACAGGACCAGCGTATCGATCTTCCCGGCCAGCCCCAGCTTTTGGACCTCTTTGTGGATCTTGGCGGAATCCAGCGATGCCAAGGAGGAGACCAGGGAGTCCAACCCGTGCAGCGTCAATTTCTGTTGGGTGGCAAGAATGAGGATCTGGTCGATCACGGCCAAGGTGTCGATGCCGAACGGGTGGATGGCTGGAAAGCCCTGGAGGGTCGCGTCTTGGGACAGGACCAACGTGGCGTAGAGCTTCTGGAGGCTCCGGATCTGGGCCGCGATGGAATCGGTCTTCGCGCCCCAGACGTTTGGGCTCTTCTTCTGGAGGCTGTCCAGCACCTGCAGGAGATGTGCGGCCAGAGGGTCGTGGACGCCCGAGACCCACAGGCTGAGATTGCCGTTTGCGTCGGCCTTGCAGAGGGCCAGGGTGGTGCGAAGGGATAGCGTGAAGAGCGAGAGGGCCAGGGTGTCCTGGGGAGCCAGCGCCCGGGGCAAGAGGGCCTGGACGGTGAAGGAGGTGTCCTTGGCAAAGGTGGTGAGGGCTAGCGTCCCCGTGGTGTCATGCAGGGCCCAGGCGGCGGAATCCGGCATGCGCAGGTATTCCGTGTTCCAATGACCAGTCACCACCTTGGTGGAAGACTGGGGCGCGGTCACGTCGTTCTGGCACGAGAGCAAGGCGACCAGTCCCAGGATGGCCACGGCGATGGACGCGCGGGAGCGGTAGGAAAAGGGAATCAGCATGGAAACCTCGATGCGATGGGGGCAATTCTCACCAGCCAAAATAGATCAAGGCCGACCAAGAGGGAGAAGGACGGGAAGACTCTCCCGGTGATGACTTCCTTTTGCAGGTCAGGAGACCGGCGATGCCTTCCCTGCGACGTTTGAATTCCATCCATGGCCGGACATTGCGCCAACTCCCCGGCGAGATGGGCCCGAAACGACCTGGTTGACGCGATTGGTGCCGGACCATTCGTACAATCGAGCTGGCTTTTTTGTATTGTATAGAATACATAAAATAGCCTATATTGTACTTCATGGAATACAGGTCTGAGAAGGTCGGCTCGAGCCCGGACGATGTTCTCAAGAGCATCCTGGTCACAGGCCAGGAACGCCCGCTGCCCGAGGTCGTGGCTCGCGACTTCGATGCCGAGTTGGTCCAGAGGCACAACCTCCTGACCGTCATCGGCCCACGGCGGGCGGGAAAAACTTTCGCGTGCTACCAGATGATGCGCTTCCTGCGGGATCGCGGCGTGGGCCGCGAGCGCATGCTCTACCTGAACCTGGAGGACGAACGCCTGACGCCGCCGGATTCAGCCTTCCTGTCTCGGCTGTTGGACACCCACACCGAACTTTTCGGGACGGATTTCTCCCAGCCCTTCTTCTGCTTCGTGGACGAGATCCAGAACGTGCCGGCCTGGTCCAAGTGGGCGCGCCGCGTCACCGACGAGTTTCCGAGACTGCACCTGGTCCTCACGGGATCGTCGTCCAAGCTTCTGAGCACGGAAATCGCCACCGAGCTGCGCGGCCGATCCCTCTCCATCACCATCCTTCCCTATTCGTTCCGGGAATACCTCCGCGCCCGAGGGATCGAGCCCGGCGACTTGCGGACCCTGGGCCACAGCCGTCGGAATCTGTCCATCCGCAAGGCGTTCCAGGAGTACCGGACGCAGGGAGGATTCCCCGGCGTGGTGGGAAAACCCGACCGCGCGGAGATCCTCCAGCAGTACTACCGCACCATGTTCCTGCGCGACTTGGTCGACCGCCACGGCATCCGCAATTCGACACTTTATGACCAGTTCCTGAAGATCGCCCTCGGTCGGTTCGGCTCGCTGGTGTCGGTCTCCAATCTGGCCAACAGCCTTCCGCCAACAGGTCCGGGATGCTCCAAGAATACGCTGGTCGAATACCTGGACCACGCGGTGGACGCGTTCCTGCTGCAGCTGGTCCCTCGTTTTTCCACCAAGGTCACCGAGCACATCAGGCATCCTCGCAAGCTGTATGCGGTGGACACCGGACTTTTGGATGCCGTGCGCTTTTCCATGTCCGATGACCGCGGACGCGTGTTGGAAAACATGGTGGCCCTGGAGCTGCGGCGGCGCAATGGCGATCTGTTCCATTTCCACGACACCGTCGAATGCGATTTCGTGGTGATGGACCGCGCCAAGTGCCAATCGGCCATCCAGGTCTGCTGGGACCTCTCGGCCACCCGGACCATGGATCGTGAACTGACAGGTCTTGTCATAGCCATGGAATCCTTCAAGCTCAAGGAAGGATTGATCCTCACGGAATCAATCCACGAAGACCTGAAGGTGGAAGGAAAAGCCGTGCGGGTGCGACCCTTCTGGCTCTGGGCGCTGGAGAAGGAGTGACCTGCGATCCAACTGGGGAAACCCCCCCGAGAAATCCCGCTCCGAAGTGTTTTTGATGCGCCGAACTCCATTTGGAGCGGCACTTTTCCCGGCTGGGCCAGAATAGATCAAGGTCGGCCGAGAGGGGGAAGGACTGGAAGAATCTCCCGGTGATGACTTCCTTTGGATGGTTAGGAGACCGACGATGCCTTCCCTGCGACGTTTGAATTCCATCCATGGCCGGACATTGCACCATCTCCCCGGCGAGATGGACCCGAAATGACCTGGTTGACGCGATTGGTGCCGGGCCATGCGCCGGACGGAGGGCACATCCTGTCGGTGCTGGCCAAGAACACCTATACCATCTCCCACCAGCAGACGGCGGTGGAAGACTTTGCCAACCCGATTCCCTGGTTTGAAGCCGACCTCTACTGGGGATCCGGCAACCCCGCCACCGACGCGATCCGCGTCGAATCGGATCTCGTGGCGCTGAAGCCCTGCGTGGACTTCATCCTGGTGGGGTCGGCCCGGGCCCCCCGCGGCAAGCGCGCCAAGTTCTTCGATGTGGGAGTGCAGGTGGCCGGCGCCAACCACCTGATCCGGGTCTTCGGCGATCGCACCGTGCAGATCAAGACCTTCGGATTCGAATTCTCCGATCCCGAATCCTTCGAAAGCATGCACCTCCACTACGGCCTGGCCAACGGGGGGACGGATTCCGTCTCGGATCCCGGCACCACCTGCACCTATCCCCGCAATCCGGTCGGCAAGGGCTTCGTGGTCAAGAAGGACCCAAAGGCCCTGCACGGCCTGGCGCTTCCGAACTTGGAAGATCCTCGTCAGCTTCTGAGCGCCGACAATCTCCTGGTAGGCAAGTTCCAAGACTGGCAGAGGATGCCCATCCCCCAAGCCTTCGGTCCCATGGGCCGCAATTTCCAGCCGCGCCTGGAATTGGCAGGTCTTCCGCAGGATGATCGCGCCTCCCAGGAATGGGCGCGCCAGAAGTCGCTCGCGGCCCTGCCCGAAGTGGGTTCGGGTCCCGATTCCGTTCCTCCCGACGCCCCGCCCCTCCTGAACCCCTTGTTCTTCAACGGCGCCCCGGACGGCCAGCGTTTCCCCTTCCTGAAAGGCGACGAAACGATTCGTCTGGGCTACATGGACCCGGACTTTCCTTTGTTCGACTTCCAACTCCCCAACGACCCGCCGTCGCTTTGGATGGAGGTCAACGACGAAGGCGTGGAGGCGCTCAAGGCGGTGCTGCAGACCGTGGTGGTCCACAAGGAGACCAACCAGGTCACGTTGGTGTGGAGAGGATCGGCATATTTCGGCGGTCCCCAGGAAATGGCCGAGTACGGCAACCTGCAGTTCTGGCTGGAGGACTGATGGCCGGGCCCAAGTACTCGGGACAGACCGATTCCACACTGGTGATCACGCTGGATCCATACCTCCTCACGGTCTCGTTCCTTCTGGCCAAGGTGGCGTCGAACGGGGTCGTGCCGGTGGAAGTCCAGACGCTCAACATCGCCGACGGAGCCGACATCCGGATCAAGTTCCTGGACGGAAACGGCGGTGGTGTCGGATCCGTGC
>CAYXXL010000031.1:0-15180 GCA_964469025.1 uncultured Fibrobacteria bacterium | reverse complement strand
GACCGCCTGGAGGGCTTGGGGAGCCGTGGCCGTTCCGGATTCCAGCTTGGCTTTGGCCGCGACCCAGGCCTGCTTGACCGGTTCGGAAAGGTTGAAGGAGTCCGCCAGGCTCTCCTGGGCCATGCTCCAGACCCACTCCTGGATCTGGTCGTGCCTTCGCGCCTCGAAGATCCCCTTCTCCAGGCAGTGCGCCCGGAAGGATTCGATCTCCTGCCAGATTCCGTCCAGGCCGTCGCCGGTCACGGCGCTGCAGGTGACCACGGGAGGCTTCCATCCCTTGGTGAACGGCTGGAGCCCCATCACCGCCCCGTGGAGGATGGCCCGTGCCAGTCCGGCGCGCTGGCGGTTGTCGCCGTCGGCCTTGGTGACGGCGATCAGGTCGGCGATCTCCATGATCCCCTTCTTCATGCCCTGTAGATCGTCGCCGGAACCGGCCAGCTGCAGGAGCAGGAACAGGTCCGTCATGGAGCGCACGGTGGTCTCGCTCTGCCCCACCCCGACCGTTTCCACGACCACCACGTCGAAGCCTGCGGCCTCCACCAGGAAGATGGTCTCGCGGGTCTTGCGCGCCACGCCCCCCAGGGCACCGCTGGAGGGGCTGGGCCGGATGAAGGCCTGGGGATGGCGCACCAGGTTCTCCATGCGGGTCTTGTCGCCCAGGATGGAGCCTCGATGGATGGAGGAAGATGGATCGATGGCCAGGACCGCGATCCGGTGCCCGCGTTCCACGAGCCGGCAACCCCAGGCGTCGATGAATGTGGATTTCCCCACCCCGGGCGGTCCGGAGATGCCGATGCGGATGGAATTTCCGGAACGGGGGTAGATCAACCGAACGAGTTCGTCGGCCTGGACGCGGTGGCGAGGTGCATTGGATTCCACCAGGGTGATGGCCCGGGCGAGCATGCTGCGATCGCCACCGAGCAAGCCTTCCGCCAACTCCCGGGGTCCGGGAGGTCTGGCGGAAGGAGCAGGGTCCGACTGCGAAGAGGTCGCACCGGCCACCCCGGGGGAAACGAAGGAAGCGAACTCCGAACCTGCCTGTTCAGGGGCCCATTGGGGTCGGGAGGCGCCGTCGGGGAGGGAAGGCTCGGGAAGCATCGCGTGGACTCCTCGCCTGGGCCGTCGACTCAGTCGGGACAGATCGTGAGGATCTCGGTCCCGCGGTCGGTGATGGCGATGGTGTGCTCGAACTGGGCGGAAAGTTTTCCGTCGGCCGTGACCGCGGTCCATCCGTCGTCCAGGAGCCTGGTCTTCCAAGCCCCCTCGTTGATCATGGGCTCTATGGTGAAGACCATTCCCTTGCGCAGACGCGGCCCCGGCCGATCCCTGTAGTGGAGCACCTGGGGCTCCTCGTGGAACCTCCGACCGATGCCGTGGCCGCAGTACTCGCGGACCACCGAATATCCTTCGGATTCGGCGATGTCCTGGATGGCCGCCCCGATGTCGCCCAGGAAGGCGCCGTCGCGCGCCACCTCGATGCCCGCATCCAGGCATCGACGGGTGGAATCCACGAGTTGGCGGGCTGCATCCGAGACCTTGCCCACGGGAAATGTCGCCGAACAGTCTCCGTGGTAGCCCTGGACGCAGACGGTGATGTCCAGGTTGACGATGTCCCCTTCGCGCAGGATTTGTCTGTCCGAAGGGACGCCGTGGGTCACCACCTCGTTGACGGAGGTGCAGATGCTGGCGGGGAAGCAGGACGGATCGATGCGCGGCTTGCGCGGGTCGGTGGGCCGACCGGGGTAGTTCAGGGGGCTCGGGTAGGCTCCATGGTCCAGGATGAATTCGCGCACCTTGTCGTCGATCGCGACCGTGGAAACCCCCGGTTCCACGAGGCTTCCGGCGTAGCGCAAGGTGCGGGCCGCGAGCAGCCCGGAGGCCCGCAGCAACCGGATTTCCTCGGCGGTCTTCAGTCGGATCATGGAGTGGAGCAATATACACCACAGATTCTAGATTCCCGTGGTCTGGAGGTGTCCATGGGTTCCGAGTTTCGATCCGCCGACCTCGCGGGCGTGCATGTCGCCCTGTTCACGCCGTTGCTCCGCGACTGCCCCAAGGGATTGCGCAACAGCCTGGACCTCGAGAAGGCCGCGGGAATCATCGAAGACGTCCTGGCGGCGGGAGTGGACGGAGTCGTGCCCATCGGGACCACGGGACAAAGCCCGACGGTGACCACGGAGCAGCACCTGGAATTCGTGAGATTCACCATCGAGCGCGTGGCGGGACGCGCCAAGGTCTTCGCGGGGGCGGGGAGCAACTCCACCCGCGAATCCGTGGACATGATCCGGGAGATCCAGCGGATCGCCCCGGGCACGCCCTGCCTGTGCGTGACCGGCTACTACAACAACCCCCCGCAGGAGGGGATCGCCGCGCACTACGAGACCATCGCCTCGGAAACCGGCGCTCCGCTGATCCTCTACAACGTCCCGGCGCGAACGGCGAACTACATCGAACCGGAAACCGTCGTGCGCCTGGCTCGCCATCCGGGCATCATCGGCCTCAAGCAGGCGGTGAATTTCGCCGACCCCGGGAAATTCCGGGAAGACACGCTGCGGATCGTGTCCCAGACCGCCGGGACCGATTTCGCCGTCGTGTCGGGCGAGGATTCCTGGTTCGCGCAGCTGCTGGAGATCGGAGGCGTGGGAATCGTCACAGCCTCCGGCAACATCCCCGAGGCGGCCAGGCTGTACCTGGAAATCCGCCGCCGGTTCCTGTCCAACGACCTCGAAGGCGCGAGATCGGCGCAGAAGGCGCTGGAGCCCGTCGTCCGCTGGGTGTTCTGCCGCAAGAGCCCCATCCCGCTGGCCACGCTATTCGATTCGCCGGTGTTCCTGCCTCTCGTGGACCTGGAGCGCACCGAAGGCGGCGTGGCCGCCGCCGCCGGGATGAAGGAATGGGCCTGCCGCGAAGCCCCCAGCCTGGTCCGCTGGTGGAAGGACTGAGCCGCGTCCTGGTCACGGGGGCGAGCGGGTTCGCGGGCCGCTGGATGCTCCGCGAGCTGGCGGCCAGGGGGATTCCCGCCTGGGCCGGGGTTCGCCGGAACAGCGAATCCCCCGGTGCGCCCGAGGTGGTCATGGACCTGGAAGACCCGGCGAGCATCTTCCAGGCCCTTGACAAGATCCGCCCGAACGGAATCGTGCATCTGGCCGCGAAGGCGTCTCCGCACCTCTCCAACGCGAGTCCGGAGGCCACCTACATGGTGAATTTCCTGGGTACCCACAGGCTCCTGGAGACCTGCAGGGTGCTGGGGATCTCGCCGAGGGTGCTCCTGGTCGGTTCGGCCACGGTCTACGGAGCCGTCGGACGCGACGAGCCCCCGATCCCCGAGACGCACGCCGTGCGGCCCAGCGACGCCTATTCGCTTGCCAAGGCCGCCGCCGAAATGCTGGCTCCCGTGTACGAATCGCATTTTCCCGTGGTGGTGGCCCGCTCCTTCAACCACACCGGTCCCGGCCAGGGCACCGACTTCGCGCTTCCGGCGTTCGCCTCCCAGATCGCCAGGATCGAAGCGGGTCTGCAGGAACCCGTGATCCGGGTGGGCGACCTGGGGGCCCAACGCGACTTCCTGGACGTGAGGGACGTGGTCGCCGCCTACGCGCTCCTGTTGGAACGCGGCGAGGCCACCACCACCTACAACGTCTGCTCCGGCACCTGCCTTCCCGTCTCGGCGTGGCTCGATCGGCTGGTGGGACTGGCCAAGGTGCCCGTGCACGTGGAGAGGGATCCGTCCAGGGTGTTCGCCCAATCGAGTCCCCGCCTGGTTGGTGACAATTCCCGTCTCAGGGCTCTCGGGTGGAATCCACGCATCGCGCCGGAAGCCATGCTTTCGACCCTTCTGGACGACTGGCGCACCCGCATCCGCGAGTCGCCATGACCCTCCCGGCCCGGAGCCAGCCACCGCACCGCACCGTGCTCCGTCGCTGGGCCCTGGCGCTGGGCCTCTCGCTGGCCGCGCTCCTGGCTGTCGTGGTGGGCTGGAGCGCGCTTCGCGACGGCGTGCGCCAATGGATATCCGGACGGCACGTCGTGGGCGCCTGGGCATGGAAAATCTGGGGGGTCCGTCGCAAGGGCGCCCTCCTGGGATTCGATTCCCTTTCGGTCCGGGGCCCCTCCCTGCGGCTGCGGCTGCGGGAGGTCCGGATCCGATTCGACTGGAGCGCCGGGCCCTATCCGGTACCTGCCTTGTTGTCCGTCCGCGTCCAAAGGCTCGACATCCTGCCCCTGCCGTCCGAACCAGACACCTCCGCTTCCGGCTTCCCCAACCTGGGACTTCCGCTTGCCCTCCGGGTGGATCTGGACTCCTTGTTCGTGCGCATCGGCTCGCTGGACACGGGACGGTCGACCGTGTCCATCCGGGGGATCCACCTGGAAAGCGAAGCTCCGATGCGGGTGTCGGTGGACGTGCGCACGGCCCAATCGCCATCGGTCGCGGCCACCGTCCACGCGTCCATGGTCGCCCAGTGGATGGAGCCGGACACCCTGCGTCTTCGTCTGCAAACCGTGGCGGCTTCAGGCTGCTGCGCATCGGACACCCTGGCCGGAGACGCTTCGCTTTCGCGCAAGGACCTGCGCATGGGCCGGGTTCGGATCCGCGGGCGGATCGAGGAATCCAGGGATTGGAGCGAAGTCCTTCCCGCGCTGGCGAAGGCCCCCGCCCTGCACGGGATCGAACTGGACCTTTCCGGCTGGGCCGACCCGGCAGGACGGAATCTGCACGCGAAGGTCGGGTTCTCCACGGACAGCATCGCGGTGCTCGCTCCCCTGGCCTGGGACATCGAAGCCGACCTGGACGGTCGCAAGTCCAGGCTCCGCGTCCTGGGAAACCTGCCGGGTTCGAAGACGCCCAACATCGACCTCGGCCTGGAAGGATCGGCCCCGCGCTCGAAGGGCATCGAAGCCACCGAGGCGACCGGCTCCGCTTCCGTCCGCGGCCTTGGGATGCTGATCAACGGATTCGACCATCCGTTCGACTCGGACCTGAAGATCCTTTCGCTGGACCGGAAAGGGGCCAAGGTGGATCTGGTCACGGCGGCAGGGAGCGATGTCCGGGGTCAGGTGGTCTGGAAGGGCCTGCACTGGATCCTGGACGGAGACATCGCCGCCAACGAGCCCTGGGCGGCGGCGTGGGCCGATTCCCTGCGCGTGGACGGAGGCGGGCACGCCCATGGGGAGGACTCCGCGGGCACGGCTCTCTTCGACGTCGTGGCCCGGAATCCCGGAATCCGCATGGTCCATCTCGACAGCCTGTCCACGCATGTCAGGATCGCCCTGCCGGGGCCGCGTTTGACATTTTCCGGGATCGAGGCGAGGGATTCCTCGCATCTTTGGACGGGCCATGGAAACATCTCCATCCCCGATTCCATCGTCCACTTCGACCTCTCGCCCCATGGCGACACCTCCGCGCGGGCGGATCTGGACGTCCGCATCGGAGGCCCGGTCTTCATAAGAGCGCGCGACTTTCCCACGGCGCACCTGCCCCTGCGGCTGGCCGGACTTCCCACCTTCCCGCTCCTCGTGGATGCCGAATTGCGCCGCGACCCTCCGGCGCCGGGGACATCGGGGATCTCGGTGATCACCGCCACCGCCCGTGGCAGGCCATTCCGGGATTCCCTGCACGCGGAACTCTCGATGACCATCGCCGACTCCTCCCTGCGCATCGGAACGATGCAGGTGTCGGTCGGAAATTCCCGGTTGGACGGCGGATTGGCACTGGGTCGAAATTCGACAGGTTGGACGCTGGACACCCTGCGCGTTTCCACGGACAGCTTCGAACTGACCGGCCTGCACGGGCTGGTGCCTGGACTTCCCGATCTGTCCGGACGTCTTTCGGGGCATATCTTGTCGCAACGCGGAGAGGGCGTCTCCGCCGATCTGCACCTGGACGATCCAACGGTCTCCCGCCCCGACGGAATCCTGGTCCTTCCCGATCTGGTGCTGTGGGGGGAGCGGGACACCTTGCACCTGGGAGGCTGGTGGACCCTGGCCGGCTCCCGCGCACCCTTCCGGATCACCGCCACCCGCCTTTGGGACCCGAGTCCCGAGTTCGATCTCCTGGCCTTCTGGGGAGATGTCGTGCGCCTGCAAGGACATGGGGTGTTCCGGGACCGGCGGGATCTCGGCGCGGACGTCGTCGTCGACGGGTCCTCGGCGATTCCCGGAACCGAAGCCCGTCTCAAGGATCTCCTGGTGCAGGGCCATTTCCAAGGCGAGGTCGGGACGGAGGGATTCTCCTGGAAGGCGCAGGTGGAGGGCAAGGAGGGCGAACTGCAGGCCCTCGCGGGAAATCCGTTGGCACTGCGCTTCCACGCCCAGGCGGATGCCGCGGCCATCCGCCTGCTGGACGCCGAGCTGGGAGGTCCCGGAGGCGGCACGCTGTACGCCGACGGCCGCTACGACCTCCTGAAGCGGGAACTGTCCCTGGACGGCCACGCCAGCTCGCTCCACTTCGACCTCGGGTCCGGGAAACGGATCGAACTCGACTCCCTGGTGGTGGCGGCCACCTCCGATTCGCGGATGACGCTGAAGGTCCAGGGAGCTTCGTGGCACCAGGTCTGGAACCGGTCGGAACGGCTGGACGTCCGCGTCCCCGCCGCTTCCCTCGCCTTGTCGCAGGCCAAGGACTGGCGAAAATTGTCCGGCGACGTCACCGTGGACAAGCTCCTGTTCACCCGCAATTTCGCCGATCCGAAGGAGCTTTGGAACTCCGCCCGAAAACTGTTCGCTTCCAAGCGCAGAGCCGTCGACGCGGGAACGGCGTCCATTCCCACCCTGCTCGATGTCCGGATCGCCTCCGAGGGCGACTCCATCCGGATTTCGGACAACCTGGGCCAGGCGCGCCTCGGGTTCGACCTGCAGGTGGCCGGTCCATCGGATGCGCCGCTCCTCAACGGGTTCCTCTCCGCCGACACCGAAGGAGGGCATTTCGGGTACCTGAAGCGCGATTTCCACATCGACACCCTCCGGGCCGACTGGAACACCCAGCCGGTGGCCCAGGGCAGGTTCCAGCTCGCCGGTTTCCGCAACATCCTCAAGACGTGCCAGGAACCCAGCGCGTCCACCCCCACCACACCGGAAACGTCGCTGTTGGACAGTTGCGAGCTGCGTCTTTCCGCACAGGGAACCCTGGACCAGCCTCGGCTGCGGTCCATCACCTCCGATTGCGCCACACAGCCCGGCGACGACGGAACCGTGGGGGCGGCCGTGGCCCTGGCCACCGGATGCTACCCCCAATCGGCAGGGGGAAATGTCGGGTCCACCCTGCAGACGGCGGGGAGGGACTTCGTGGCCAATTGGGGGATGGACCAGGTCAACGAGCTGGTCGCCAACAGCCTGCGCAGTTCGCGCCAGGGTCTGGTGTGGTTGCCGGATTCCGTCGCCGTCACCGACCTTTCCGGCCTCACCGGTTCGGGGCGCGACCAGTTGGGGCTCATCGCCTTGTACCACATCACCCCGGAACTCGACGCTGCGGGCACCTACCAGCACAATTTCGCGCAGGCCCCCACCTTCGGTTCCGTTCCCCAGCCCCCGGACAACTACGGCCTGAGTCTGAAATACCACATCCCCTTCGGTTGGATCGAGGACACGGCGACCCGGGCGCGCCTGGAGCACCGCGTCTTTCTCCAACTCGATTACGGGCAGGCCATCGACAACAACTACCAGAGCGAATACGTGGTGGAACCGTCGCTTCGCTACCACTGGCAATTCTGGTGATGCGCCGTCTCGCCCTGCTGATGGCCCTGTTGGCCGCCCGGGTCTGGTCCGGCGTGGACATTCCCGATGCCGGACACCTGGGTTCCGGCCGCATCGAGGACCTCATCGCGGTGCCCGACGATCTTGCCAGAAGATCCCGCGACGACCGCGAGGCGTGGAGGCAGGACGCCCAGGAAGCCGTGGTTTCCGCCGCGCACGCCGAAGGTCGGCTGGATGCGACCTGCGAGATCGCGCTGTCCACGCCGGACTCGGCCTCCAACCGCCAGAACCTGCGCGTGGACTACCACGAGGGCCCACTTTACCTGTTCGGACAGATCCTGTTTCTGTACCCGGACAAGCCGGACTCCACCATCCCCCTTCCTCCCTCGCCCCCCGCACGGCGCGGGCAGCCCTTCCAGCAGACCCGGATCAACGCGCTGCTCCAGGAGACGCAGCAGTTCTACCGCCACCAGGGCTGGCTGGACGCCACCGTGCTGTACACGTTGGACACCCGACCGGATTCCCATTTCGTGGACGTCCGGACGGAGGTGCGGTTGGGGAAGGTCGCCATCTACGACAGTCTGAATGTCGTTTTCCACGGAGCGAAACATGTGACCATCGCGGGTGACACCATCCAACACCTCACACCGGCTTCACGCATCATCAGCCTGTGGCAGGTGGCCCGCGGCGACACCATCCGGAACGAGGACATCGCCCTCTTCAACCGGAAGCTGGCCCAGACCCGCCTGTTCAGCCAGGCGCGCGTCACCCGGGTCCCTTCGGATTCCGATTCCACCAAGACGGAGGTCGTGGTCGACATCGCCGAGCGGATCCCGGGAAGCGGCGATCTCTCGTTGTTCTGGGAACCGACCTTCGGATGGGGTGTGGGTGCCGTGCTCCAGCACCGGAACATCGGGGGCACCTTCAACAATCCCTCGGTGCAGACCTCGATCGCGCAGGGAATGCAAACCGTCCGCATGGACGACGGGATCCCGCTCCTCTTCCAAACCCCCGTGGCCCTGGACGCCGGCGGTGCCGTGCAGCAACAGGAAGCGGGACTGGGGGACAGCGCTTTCTACCGTGAATTCGACGTTTCCTCCGACGGCACCTTCAGCTACCAGACCATGGATTGGTCGAACGTGTCCTTGAAACTGGGTCTCCAGCGCGACACCAAGTACTTCAAGGTGGGGAATTTCTCGACGGCCTACGAATACACCACGGACCTGGGCGAGATGGTGGATTTCCGAAACGAACCGTTCGACCCCACCAAGGGTTGGATGGTGCGCGGAGACATCGGCTGGGGCGGCCAGATCTTCCCCAGCGATACATCCTTCGTCTGGTTGCAGGCGCAGAGCCGCTACTACCAGCCCCTGTTCTGGAGGTTCTATTCGGCGGCTGCACTGGATGGCGGGGAATTCCTGAACCCCACCACCTTCGACGGTTCCAAGATCTTCTGGCTCGGCGGCTCCCGCACCGTCCGTTCCTACGGCTTCGACGATCTCCGCGCCGTTCCGCCCACGGGCTACGGACTCCAGCCGCGCTACGTGCGCGCCTCCGGCGAGCTGCGGATGAACCTCCCCTGGAGCCTGCAGGCCGTGGGATTCCTGGATTGGGCCCGTATTTGGAACAAGGGGGAGAGCGCCGACCTGTTCAACCTCGACAAGGCGGCCCTCGGCTACGGCACGGGACTGCGCATGCACATCAGCCTGCTCACCCTGCGACTGGACTACAGCTTCGGTCGGGGGTCCGATTCCTGGGCCTTCGACCTGGCCCAGGCCATCTAGGAAAGGAGCGCGGAAAATGTCCAAGCCCATCCTGGTCACCCTGGGCGATCCCAACGGAGTCGGGCCCCGCATCGCCGCACGGGCCTGGGGACGCTCCGCGCTTCGCCGACTCGGGTTGTCGATGGTGGGGTCGTCGGACACGTTCCGTCGCGCCCTCCTGGAGGAAGGACTCCCCGACGAGGTGGTGCCCTGGGTTCCCGGGCAACCCCTGCCGCGCACCGGCGCCCCGGTCTGGAGCCCGGATGGCCTCCCGCCTGGCACAGTGCGTCCAGGGGAAATCGATGCGGATGCGGGCTCCCAGGCGCTGGCCTGCGTGGAAGCCGCGGTTTCCGCATGCCTGTCGGGTTCGGCACGAGCCATGGTCACCGCACCGCTCGCCAAGGAATCGGTGGCCTTGCGCACCCCGGGCTTCTCGGGCCACACCGGACACATCGCCGCCCTGTGCCGGGCGCCCTCCCATTGCCTGGCGTTGGTGCACGGTCGCCTTTGGGCCGCCTTCGCCACCACCCATGTTTCCCTGAGGGACGTCCCGGACCTGATCACGACGGAATCCGTCGCCGAGACCGGGAGGCTCCTGGAGGCGGCCCTGCGCGCTTCGGGTGTTTCCGCTCCTCGGATCGGGGTGGCCGGACTCAACCCCCACGCGGGCGAACACGGGCTGTTCGGAGACGAGGAGGAAAAGGTCGTGTCGCCGGCCATCCTGCGCCTGCGGACCGAAGGGGTGGACGCCTCCGGCCCCTGGCCCGCCGATGTCGTGTTCCCCATGCTCCGCGCGGGAAAGGTCGACGGCGTGGTCTGCCTCTACCACGACCAGGGACACCCCGTGATGAAGACGTTGGCCTTCGACCTGAAGCACAACCGCCTGCGCGGCGTCAACGTCACCTTGGGCCTCCCCATCGTGCGCACCAGCCCGGACCACGGGACGGGCTTCGACATCGCGTGGAAGAAAGAAGCCGACGACGGCAGCCTGGTGGACGCGATACGCCTGGCCCACAAGCTTTCCCGCAGGCGCTGAGGTGGGCACGGCATGACGGAATCCGGTGCGAAGGATTTCGGGGACTCCATCCGGTCGCGTTTGGATCGGGTCCTGGCGCCCTTCGGGTTGGAATGGGGGGCGGCTCCCTTGGAACCGGAACGGTTCGAGTCCCGTTCCGCACGGCTGGAGCACTGGTTCGACCGGGGATTTCACGGGAGCATGAGATGGCTTCGCGCCACGCGCCACCCCCGGGCGAGACCCTGGCTCGAATGGCCGTGGGCGCGCTCGTTCCTGGTCTTCAAGCTCCCCTACCCTCTGCCTTTTCCAGCACCACGGGGACTCCGTCCGGAAGTGGCCGGGTACGCGAGGGCGCGCGACTACCACTACCGCATGGAAGGCGTCCTGAAACGCATCCAATCCGCGCTGGAAAAGGAATTCCCGGAGCTTCGCTCGTTCCGGTTCTGCGACGACCAGCACCTTCCCGAGGTGGAACTCGCCGTGCAGGCCGGAGTGGGTTGGCGAGGCAAGAACACGCTCCTGCTGGACCGCGGAGGCAGCTCCTTCCACCTGGGCGGATTGCTCCTGTCCCTGGAGGGGGTGGCGACACCTCCCGCCCACCCCGACCATTGCGGATCCTGCACCGCCTGCCTGGATGCCTGCCCCACGGGAGCCTTCCTCCAACCGGGTATGGTGGACGCGGGGCGCTGCCTGTCGCATTGGAACATCGAGGACCGGGAATCCACGGAGGGACCCGCGGCCCGGGCCGCGCGCGGCGAGATCTTCGGGTGCGACATCTGCCAGCAGGTCTGCCCTTGGAACCGCAAGGCGATGACGGAAAACGTCAATCCCGAAGGGTGGCCGTGCTCCTGGGAGGATTGGGTGGACATCACGCGCCCGGGAGGAGGGTTCCAGTCGCGTTTCACCAAGACCCCTCTGCGGCGTTCGGGACGCCACAAGACCCGCAAAGTCGTGCTCCGGACGCTTTGGAACCTGGATCCGGACCTCGCGAAGAGGTTGTCGGTCCGCGCGGCCCGGACGGAGACCAACGAGGCGCTCGCAGCCTGGATCCGCGGACGGCTGGAGATGGCGGAACCTCCTGCGGATGGTATCTTCCGGACTCCTGAAAACCACCCTGGAGGGAACGCGATGACTGCGGATATCGGATTGGTCGGATTGGCCGTGATGGGAGAGAACCTGGTGCTCAACATGGAGAGCCGCGGCTTCACCGTGGCGGTCTTCAACCGCACCGTCTCCAAGGTCGACGACCTGCTGGCGGGGCGCGGCAAGGGGAAGAAGCTGGTGGGTGCGCACACCATCCCCGAATTCGTGGCCTCCCTGAAAAAGCCCCGCAAGATCATGATCATGGTGAAGGCCGGTTCCCCCGTGGACGCGGTCATCGACGAACTGGTCCCGCACCTTGAACAAGGCGACATCCTGATCGACGGGGGAAACAGCCTCTTCACCGACACCATCCGCCGCACCGTGGCAATGGAGGCCAAGGGACTGCGGTTCCTGGGGGTCGGGGTTTCCGGTGGCGAGGAAGGCGCTCTGCGCGGACCCTCCATCATGCCCGGTGGCACACGGGAAGCCTGGGATGTCGTGGCCCCCATCTTCACGGCCATCAGCGCGAAGGTCGGGCCCGAGAACGACATCCCCTGCTGCGCCTACGTGGGACCGGACGGAGCCGGCCACTACGTGAAGATGGTGCACAACGGCATCGAATACGGCGACATGCAGCTCATCAGCGAAGCCTACGCACTCCTTTCCGGGGTGCTGAACCTGTCGCCGGACGAACAATCCGCGATCTTCGCCGAATGGAACAAGGGCGAGTTGGACAGTTTCCTGATCGAGATCACCTCCAACATCCTCAAGACCCGGGATCCGGACACGGGGAAGCCGTTCGTGGACGTGATTCTGGACAAGGCCGGCCAGAAGGGCACCGGGGCCTGGACCGGCCAAAGCGCCCTGGAATTCGGCGTTCCCGCCCCCACCCTGGTGGAAGCCGTATTCGCCCGTTCCCTGTCCGCCCAGAAAGACAACCGCGTCGCGGCCTCCAAGGTGCTCTCCGGCCCCGCCGACGCCAAGTTCGAGGGCGACAGGACGAAATTCATCGCCGCCGTCCGCGACGCACTTTACGCATCCAAACTCGCGTCCTACGCCCAGGGCTTCCAGCTCCTGGCCGCCGCCAGCGAGCACTACAAATGGAACATCGACCTGGGCCGCATGGCCCAACTCTGGCGCGGCGGCTGCATCATCCGCGCCCGGTTCCTGGACGACATCTTCGACGCCTACCGGAAGGAGCCTGCCCTGGCGAACCTGCTGGTGACCCCCGCCTTCGCCGCCAAGATCCAGAACGCCCAAGCGGGGTGGCGCTGGGTGGTGGGCGAGGCGGTGCGCGTCGGCGTCCCCGTCCCGGCGTTCTCTTCCGCTCTCTCCTACTACGACGGCTACCGGTCCGCCAGGGTGAGCGCCAACCTCCTGCAGGCCCAGCGCGACTATTTCGGGTCGCACACCTTCGAGCGGACGGACAAGCCCGGGGTGTTCCACCACGATTGGGTCGGATTGCACGGATAGGAAGCCCTGGCGGTAGAGACGCCCCGGCGGGGCGTCTCTACCGCCAGGGCTTCTCCGGTCTACCTTTCCCCGCATGGCCTCCGCTTCCATCCGGCTCGCATGACCGCTCACGCGCCCGTGGACATCCGGGGCCTGCGGTCCGGGTACGGAGGTGTCGATGTCCTCTCGGGAATCGATCTGGTGGTGGAATCTGGTGCCAGACTCGTTCTGCTGGGTCCCAACGGCGCCGGCAAGACCACCCTGCTGCGCTGCCTGCTGGGGCTCCTGCGTCCGGTGGGAGGCTCCGTCCGGCTCTGGGGCTTGGATCCCGCAAATCCCACCTTGCGTCGGGACCTCCTGCGCAGGGTGGGCGCGAGCCTGGAAAGCCCGGTTCTGCCCGCCCATGTTCGGGCGCTGGAGTGGATGGAGCACCACGCCACCCTCTCGGGCCTTCCTGCCCCCCGGAAGGCGGCTCGCGAGGTTCTCCGGTCCTGGGACCTGCCGGAAGACGTTGACGCCGACAAGCTCAGCCAGGGACAGCGCCAGCGACTCCTGGTGGCCCGCTGCCTGCTCCACCGGCCCGAGCTTCTGGTCCTCGACGAGCCCGCCGCCCATCTGGACCCGAGCGCCCGCGAGGAGTTCTGGGCCCATATGGAATCGTGGCGCCGAGCCACCGGCGCCGCCCTCCTGGTCTCCTCCCACCAGTTGGAGGAAGCCGTCGATCGCGGCGGCGAATGGATCGTGATGGGGGCCGGAAGGATCCTGCACCGCGGGCCCGCGGAGATGTTCGTCGATGCCTTTCCCGGTTCCAGGCGCCTGCGGCTCGACGCACCCCGGCACCTGGCCGAGATCCGTCAAATCCTGTCTCCTTCGGGGTGCTCCGCGGAGAGCGCCGGAACCGACCCTTCGCGCGAGTTCCGCCTGCGTCCGAACAAGGACTCGCCGGACCACCCCGGCATCCTGCGCTCGCTCGTGGAGGCCGGGGTCGGCGTGACGTCCCTGGGGGAGGATTCCACTTCCCTGCGCGAGGCCTATCGCACCTGCCTGGGCGAGCTTCCCGCCCCGGATCCGGGGTCGCGGCCCGCGCCGCTCGAATCCCACCCGCTTCTTCCCCGTTCGACGGTTTCCGACATCCTCTCCTCCGCCCGTCTCCACGGCCGCGGCCTGTTGCGCGAACGGCGGTTGCTCCTGCCCTTCGCGATCCTACTCGTCCTGCTTTGCGGGGGCATCCTGCTTGCATTCCCCGCCGGGGCGCCGCCGTGGGACGTCTCCGCGTTCCTGGCCATGGCGGCCATCCTTCCCTGCGGTCTCGCCGCCGGCCTGGCCGCCGATCTCGTGGCCGGAGAGCGGGAGCGCAAGTCGCTGGAGACCCAGTTCACGCTTCCCACCGCCTTCGGGCGCATCCTCGCCGGCGGCACCATGTCCATCGCGATCTTGGGTCAGATATCGTCGACGGTGGCCGTCTTCGCCATCGCCGCCGCGCTGCTGCGAACCGGAAACGTCCCGTCTGGGGCCCCCACGGCCGCCATCGTCCTCGGTTTCGCGCCCGCCGCCCTGTCCCTCTCCATCGCCATCGGCATCCTCTTCTCGCTGCGAGCCACCAGCGCCCGCGCGGCGGCCCAGTTCTCCACCCTGTCCACCTTGCCGTTGCTGGTCCTTTCCCAAGCCCTTCCCCACCTCTTTCCGGGAGCCGTGCTTCCCTGGATCGGCGGCGCCGCGGGACTTGCCTCCCTGGCCGCGCTCCTCTCCTGGAAAGTCTCCCGTTCCCTCTCTCCCGAAAGACTGTTTCGATGATCTCCCTGAAACGGGGCGTGAACCTGTCGCACTGGCTCTCCCAATCCGACCGGCGAGGCGACGAACGCCGTGCGTGGATCGCCCGCGACGACTTCCGCCGGATCCGCGCCTTCGGGTTCGACCACGTGCGCCTGCCCCTGGACGAAGTCCAGCTCTGGACCGAGGCGGGCGAAAGGGAGACCGAGGCCTGGGATCTGCTGGAACGCGCGCTCGATTGGGCCGAGGAGGAGGACCTCCGCATGGTCTGCGACCTGCACATCCTGCGCAGCCACTTCTTCGACCAGAAGGACACCCCCGCCCTGTACACCGACCGCACCGCACTGGACGATTTCCTGCGGCTCTGGCGGGAGCTCGCCCCCGTCCTCGCCGCGCGCTCGCCGGACC
>CAYXXL010000030.1:0-15227 GCA_964469025.1 uncultured Fibrobacteria bacterium | reverse complement strand
GACCTCTCCGGAAACGTCTCTCGCTTCCGGGTCACCGTCACGTTGGAAGTCAAGTTCACCGATCTGCGCGACGAGTCCCTCCTCTACGAGTCCAAGAGCCTCGACGGTTCGTATGATTACGATCCTCTGAAGGAGACGGAAGCCGACGCCAAGGTCAAGGCGTTGCAGAACGCGGTCCGCAAACTGGTGGACAATACCGTGAGCGGCTGGTAGAAGGAGCGGAGAGGGAGCCATGGAATTCGTCAAGATGCACGGGACGGGGAACGACTACGTGTACGCGGACCTCTGGACGGAATCCGTCTCGGATCCCGCCTCGCTCGCCGTGGAGGTGTCGCACCGCCGCTTCGGGATCGGCTCCGACGGGCTCATCCTGGTCGCCAAGCCCACCGAACCAGGTTTCGCGGGTCGAATGGCGATGTTCAACGCCGACGGCTCCGAAAGCGGGATGTGCGGGAACGGCATCCGGTGCGTCGCCAAGTTCCTCTTCGACCGGGGGCGCACCGGGGGCGCCCGCGAATTCCGCATCCAGACCGGTGCCGGACCGCGCTCGGTGCGGGTCCGGACCGGTCCCGACGGCCTGGTCCGAAGCGCGACCGTGTCCATGGGCGTTCCCATCCTCGAACCGGAGGGGATTCCCACCAGGCTCCCCGCCCGAGGTTCCGAATCCGAGATCCAGGTTGGCGATCGCGTTTTGCGCGGCACCCCGGTCGGCATGGGCAACCCCCACTTCGTGGTCTTCGTGGACGACGTCGACTCCTACCCGGTGGCCGAAATCGGACCCTTGGTGGAGCATCATCCGGACTTCCCCCAGCGCGTGAACGCCGAATTCGTGCAAGTGAAGGGACCGGGGCTTCTGCGGCAACGGACATGGGAGCGCGGGTCCGGCGAGACATGGGCTTGCGGGACGGGAGCTTCCGCGGTCTGCGTGGCTTCGCGATTGCGCGGTCGCGTGGCCGGCGACGTGGAAATCGACCTGCTGGGCGGGCGCCTGTCTCTTTCCTGGGATGGATTGGGCGAAGTCCAGATGTCGGGAAATGCCGTTGAGGTTTTCCGGGGCAGCTGGCCCGCCTGAATTGGGGCGAATCGCCCCGATTTTCCGTTGACGTTGGGGTGGATCGGGCAGGAAAGCAGGAGCGGATTCGACCGCCCCTTGGCGACATTTCCGTCAGGGATCGTCGGCATCTGTCTTGCGTGATTCCCCCTTCGAATCAGGAATGGAGAAGCGATGTATTGGATCCTTGTGGGAGTCGGAGCGCTGGTCTCCGGTGGAAGCCCCGCTTCCGTTCGAGGGGACTCGGCGGGATTCGCCGAGTTGCGCGCCCACCTCCCCCCTGATCTCCGGACCCGTGTCGAGAAGGCTCGGGAAGAAATGATGAATCGCCACGACACCTTGGTCCATCTGACCCCGTCCAAGAGGAATCGCTGGACCGACAGCTTGGTGCGCGAGGTCTTGAAACGCCGATCGCAGGCATTGGATACTTTGGCTCCAACCGAACGCCAAAGAATCGAGGAGCGCATGAAAGAGCTGGAACCCCCTTCGGGAACGCATTGCCCTTCGGCACGCCCCCATGATCCGGGCATGGGTCTTCGCCAATGAGGCGGATCGCCACCCTGCTGGTCGGAGGCAGTCTGCTCCTGGCTTCCAATCCCCGCGCGGATTGGGTCGCGGTGCCAGGCGAGGGAGTCACCGCCTGGGTGCCCTCGGGTTGGGCGCTGGTGAACGAAGAGACCACCGGCACCACCCGGATCTGGCACCTCTACGACACCACGATCACGGCCAAGGGGACCCGCCGCCACAACGGGGACATCCTCCTGGAGGCTTCGTCCGGAGTGGGTGCCCAAACGGACTCCGCAGCCGAGATCTGGACCCAGAACGAGGGCGAGTCCTGGAACCTCTACATCTCGACGGCCGCTCTGGGCGGTGTCGTGTACACGAACGATTCCACCTACATCGGAGGCCTGTTCGCCTGGGAGGTCTACGGGCAATCCCTGGACTCCGCGGGAGACAGCGTCCTCGTCACCCTCGCGCGCACCACCGCCAACGGAGACGTTGGCTGGGACTTCTGGGTCCAATCGGACACATCGGACGCGGACACCGCCATCGCCACCTACGCGAGCCTGCTGGACAGCCTCCAACTGGACACCACCGTGACGAGCCTGCCCTCGGGAATCGAAACCCATTCCACCCACAGGTGGCACTCCCCAGCGATTTCCTCCGTCGGGGGGAGCCTTCGGATCCAAGCCACGCATGTGGAACGGGTGGACGTCATGGACCTGATGGGCAGGATGGTTCCAGGCACCCTCCACCCCGGGAACGGGGTGTGGTCGTGGAGACCGAATTCCCAACGTCCAGTCACCGTATTCGCCCGGGTGCAGGCCGATGGCGAAGCCTGGACGCGTCGGCTGGTGTTGGAGCCTTGATCGAAATCCATGTGCGGTGGCGCTGATTTGGCGCCATGCTACCGGAGGTGTCCAGGTTGATCGGGCTTGTGGGCGTCTACCTCCTTTTCGCCGGGCCGAACGGCGTCGCGAAAGCCGCGGTGCCATCTTCCCTGGGTTCGGCGCAATCCGCATTGAAAGCCGGGCGGTGCCAGGATGCGACGGATCTCTTCCTTTCCGCCCGAGCCGCGGGCGATTCCTCCGCCGCCCTTCTCGCGGGACTGGCCCAGGCCCTGGAATGCACGGGTCGCATGGAGGAGGCGCTGGGCGCCACCTACCTGAGGCTGGGCAAGGACACCACGGGCCGGATCGATCTCCTGATCTTCCGCGACCAACTCCTGCGGAGCCTGGGATTGGGAGACATGGCCAAGCAGACGGAAACGGAGATGGGCATCGTCGAGGCCTCGTCCGAAATGGCGCGGTCGGGCTGGACCTGGCAGAAGCGACCGACCTTGACGGCGAATCTGGGTTGGAGCCACGAGTTCGATGCTCCCGGATCGCCGTTTTCCCTGAACCACAACGACAGCACGCTCCTCAGGAACTCGGGAACGGTACCCGTTTTCGCGTCGGAGGACGCCCTAGCGCAGGTCGCCTCGGACTCCATCCTCCTGGAGGGAGGCAGTTGGGACCTCTCCGGTGCCTTGAGCTGGGGGGGAGGCGGCGACCGCGGCGGCATCTGGTTGGGTCCCACGGGCAGCGTCGCCCTCGACGACGATTCCTTGGGCTGGCGCAGCGCCGGAGCCGGGTTCGACCTGAACTGGCTCTGGATCGCGAGCAGCCAAATCTCGGTCCAGGGGGATGTCTCCGGGCAGCGCACCTGGTTCGCGGCGGACTCCGGTCCATTTCCGGTGGAGGACGATCTCGGGGCCACCTTCGCTCCCCAATGGAACAGGTCCTCGTGGGAGATCTCGCTGCCGCAGACCATTCGCACATTGCGGACGAATTCCAGCGCCTGGACCTGGACAGGCAGCCACGGGTTGGGTATCTCCAAGACCGTGAATCCCATGGTGAAGCTGTCCGCCTCCGCGGCATGGAGCTGGAACATCGATCCCTCCGGTCCGGTGGACGACGAGGTCTGGTCGATGGTGGTCGAGGGCGATTCGCTGGCGGCGGGGAAAGGCGTGTTGGACGTGGGGCTCTATGCCCCGAATTTGACCTCCGGCAAATCCCCCATCGGGAAATTCACGGTCCCGGCCTACCTTGCCACCGTATCGGAAGCGCAACTCCAGGGCTTCGCCTATCCCTTGAGCCGGAACACCGACTGGACCCAGCCGGGCGTCGGTGCCGCCGTTGTCCTGGGGCCTTGGTCGTCGCTTTCGCTGGTCCTTTCCGCCCAGTGGGCGGAAACGATCTACGCGCACGATCAGGAGGGCGTGAACGTCGACCCGTCGATGGCCGACCACCTGGCCGACACCGTGCTCCTGGTGCTGCGCGACACGGCCACGAAGAAGGAATTCCTGGTGGGTTCCACCAAGACGGACGCCCCGCTGGTGGCGTGGTCCCCGTGGAGGATCCACCGTGTCGACCAGGTCTGGAGCGCCCAGACCGTCCTGCTTTGGAGGCCCAGGAAGTGGCTTTCGTTCCGCGCCTCGTGGGCATGGACCCGGAACGTCTCCAATGTCGCCCAGTTCTTGGAAGGTGCTTCGTACGTCCGGAATCTGGTCGCGGGATCCGGGGCGGTGTCTTGGTGAAGCGGATTCCGTTCCTCCTGGCGGCGACCGGGTTCCTCGCGCTATCGGCCTGCTCCGACCGGACCCTGAAGCGCAATGCGCGCATCGCCCTGCTCCAGGGGGACGGGGAACGCGCGGCGAGATTCTACGAAGATGCCCTGGATCGCGATCCGGGGGACGCCCGATTGCGCCGGGGTCTGGGCGAGGCGTGGCTCCTGGTGGCCAGGGATCGCGCCCAGGACGGGGACGACAAGCCGTCCGACTGGTCGCGATCCACCCGGGAACTGGAGCGCGGATCGTCGGACACGGCGTCCGAACGACTTCTATCGGAAGCCCGGCTGGGGATGGCGAAGGCGCTTGCCCGCGCGGGAGACACCAACCAGGCCGTGCGCGGACTGGAGAAGGAGCTGGATTCCAATCCCCGGGCCATCGCCGCCCGCAATTTCTTGGCGATCCTGGTGGATCGCCGGGGCGAAGGCGACCACGCCGAGGAGCTTTTCCTGCAGAACGCCGCGATCGACTCCAGCGATGCGGACGCATGGTTCAACCTGGCCCTGGTGGAGTGGGGCAGAGGGCGCCGGCTGGAGGCTGCCGACCACATGCTGCACGCCTCGAAGCTCGATCCCAAGGATCCCGAGATCCTGCTCTGGCTGGAGCGCATCTCCAAAGGGCTGGGGGAAGGCGAAAAATGACCTCGCTCCCTTCCGGATACTCCTTGGCGGTCCGCGTCGGAGCGGGAGCGTTCGGGGAAGTCTTCCGGGCCCGCGAGGACGCGGCCATGCGCTGGGTCGCCCTGAAACGCCTGTCCAGGCCGGACCTCTGCAAGGCCGAAGCTTCCGCGCTGGCGGCCGGACTCCCGTGCCTTCCCGCGCTGTACTCGGTCTTTTCCGCGAAAGGAGCGGACTGGATCTGCATGGAATACGTGCACGGCCTCCCGCTCGGGGCCCTTCTGGCGTCGGGAGTGGAAGCTGCGGAGGCCGCCAGCCTCGCCGGAAGCCTGGTCCGGGGATTGGCCGCGCTCCACGAATGGGGGTCCGCGCATGGCGATCTGAAGCCCGAAAACATCCTCGTGCAGTCCGACGGCGGGATCCGGCTTCTGGACTTGGGCCTGTCCGTGGCGGGGACCGCCCGTGCGATGGGGGGAAGCGCGGGCTACTCCGCTCCCGAAGCGGGATCTCCGGGGATCGATCCGCGCAGAAGCGATCTCTGGTCCCTGGGCGTCGTTCTCCACGAGATCCTGACGGGCACCCGTCCCGCGCCGGCGGAACGGACGAACGGCTGGGCGCGCCTGCGCGCGGCGGCCCCCGGCTGGATTCCCGCCGTCGACCAGCTCCTGGAGGAGGACCCCGCCAGGCGTCCTTCCTCGATCGCGGTCCTTTTGCCCGGACTGCCCTCGGCGGTCTGGACGGAAACGGCGGCGGAACGGGTGTCCGCGGCCGCGGACCGTCGGCTCGCGGCGCTCCTGGGCAGGCAGGCCGAAGACCTCGTCCGCAGGGGCCGATCCCGAGAGGCTCTGCCGCTTCTGCAGGAGGCGCTCGACCTGGATCCTGATCAGAATCTGTCGCTCGGCCTGCTGCCCCGGCTGCGCCTGGACGAAGGGCGTTCCCGGCCTTGGGTGTGGGCCGCGGTCGCCGCCGTCGTCGCCGCCATCGCGGTCGTGGGCGTCCTGGCCCTTCGCGACGCGCCCGACGAGGCGTACGTGCCCTTGAAGACGGTGCCGGAACTGGAACGCATGCCTCCGCCCCGCGGCGCCGCCGGGGATCCGGCGATGCCGCTGCGGGAAAGGGGCGCAAGACCATGACGGAAAACGACTATCCGTGCCTGGAACATCCGGACGGACGGCGTTTCCAGCTGGGCCGCCGCCTCGCGACCCTGGGGTCCGATCCCGACTGCCAGATCCGCCTGGACGATCCCCAAGTGCGCCCCCAGCACGCCTTCCTCGTCTTCCAGATGGGTTCCTGGCGCATCCGCCGGTTGGAGAGCGCGGCCGCCCTGTCCGTGGACGGGAAGACCGTCCGCGACGAAACCCAGCTCGCGCACGGCGCCGTGGTGGCGGCGGGTCGCCTGGAACTCGTCTTCCTGGAACGCGCGCCCGAGCCCTCGCCGACGGGTTCCGTCGTCGCGGGAATCGATCCCGTCGCCGCCCTCCTCTCCTCCTTCGCGGGCATCCTCCGCGAGACCGAACACGCGCGGGTGCTGGCGGACATGGCCCAGGCCTCGGCCCGCCTGCTGGGATCCGACGCGGTGCGGATCCTCTACCGCAGCGAGGGCGAAGGACTTTGGAGGACGCTCGCCGCCTGTCCCGCCGGGGCGCCGTCCAGCCGCTTCTCCGCTTCCGCCCTGCGCCAAGCCGAGACGGCGGGATCGTCGGTCCTGCTGGGAGAGAACGACCTGGAACACCTGCCCGGCGGCGAGAGCGTCCAGCTCAACGGCATCCGATCCATCCTCTGCGCGCCGCTGTCGCTTCCCGACGGGGGCGAGGGATTCCTCTACGCGGATCGTCTCGCGGGGCATCCGCCCTTTTCTCCGCGAGATCGCGACCTTTTCGACGCGCTGAGCCGCGTCTATTCGGAGATCGCCGCGCAGGCGACGCGGCGCGACCACCAGCGCAAGGCCATCGAGGATCTGCAGGAGGACGCGGCGCGCGCGGCCGGCACTGCGTCGATCCTGCACGAAAGTCCGGTGATGGTTTCGCTGTTGCGCGAGGCGGCCAGGGTCGCGGCATCCGAGGTTCCGGTGCACCTGTTCGGGGAAACGGGAACGGGCAAGGAACTTCTGGCCAGGTTCCTGCACGACTCCAGTCGCCGCAAGGACGGGGCCTTCGTCGCCATCAACTGCGGAGCCATTCCCGAGAACCTCATGGAGAGCGAGCTTTTCGGGCACGAGAAGGGCGCCTTCACCGGGGCGGGAGCGCTCAAGGAGGGCTGGATCGAGAAAGCCAACGGCGGGACGCTGTTCCTGGACGAACTGGGCGAGCTCCCGCTGGGTCTGCAGGTCAAGCTCCTGCGGGTCCTGCAGCAGGGGGAACTGGTCCGTGTGGGAGGGTCCGCGGCGATCCGCGTCGACTTCCGTCTGGTCACCGCCACCAACCGCAACCTGAAGGAGGAGGTGGCCGCCGGGCGCTTCCGGGCCGATCTCTTCTACCGCGTGGCGGTGGTGCCCCTGGTGGTGCCGCCGCTGCGGGAGAGAAGCCGGGACGCGGTGCTCCTGGCCGCCCACTACTGCCGGAAATTCTCGCGCCAGTACGGGACCGGAGAGCGCACGCTTTCCCGCGCCGCCGAAAAGGCGATCCTCGAGCACTCCTGGCCCGGGAACGTGAGGGAACTGGAAAACGCCGTGCAGAAGGCGGTGATCCTGGGAGATTCGGACAGGATCCGTCCCAAGGACATGGGGTTGGGCGAAGACGACGACGACTCGGGAGAAATCCCGGCGGCAGGGTCGTCGAACTCCCTCTACGCCATCCGCGACAGCGCCGAAAGGGAGGCGATCCGGGCCGCCCTCTCCAAGACCGCCGGGAACGTCAGCCACTGTTCCCGCATTTTGGAGGTGGACCGCAAGGTCCTGATCCGCACCCTGGAGCGCCTCGACATTCATCCAGAGGAGTTCAAGTAGGGCGCTCGGATCTACAGGCTCTGCTTGGCCCCGAAGCTGAGGAGCCATCCGAGTTTGGCGTCGGACCCCAGCGGGTGGCTCAGGTTGATGTAGTCCACGATGGCCGAGGGCGACCGCGTCATGCCCAGACGGATCCCGAATCCGACTCCTTCGCGCCAGGGACCTCCCGCCCAGACCGAAGGCTCGTCGGAAACACGTCCCGCGCCGCCCAACACCGCCAAGGCCGGCGCCACGGTCAGGGCCTCCAGGGGGAGGGCCCAACGGATCTCGGCGGTGGTCAGGAACAGGCCCTTGCCGGACAAGTACCGCGCCGGGAAGCCTGGCAATCCGTTGTCCTCGCCCAGCGAGATCTCGGAGACCCAGGTGGGGACGCCCAGGACCTGCTGGGAAGTCGCGTCGGCGATGCCCTGCAATCCGTTTCCCGGCAGCCATCTGCCCTCGGCCTTCCATGCCGCCGACCCCGCGGTCGCCTGTTCGTCCTTGAAGAAGCTCTTCCAGTTGGCCGTGGCGGCACCATAGGCGCTGCCTTCCACCCCCGTCCAGGAAGCCTGCGCGGCCAGGTAGCCGTCGTCGCGGACGGTTCCGCGGGAGAGGACGTTGGCCATGGCGGTGCCGGTGAGGCTCCACCCCGTCGGGATGTCCTCGGTCCATTTGAGCTGGTTGAAGTTGCGCAGCCGCAGGTAATCCAGGTCCTGGACGGTCAGGGAAAGACCCAGGCGGCGATCGTCGCGCTGCGGGGCCTGCTGGAGCCATTCTCGCAGTTGGGGGTCGGTGCGCATGGCGGCCAGCCGGGTGGTGTCGATCCGGACGGCCAGGAGAGGTGCGGTTCCGCTGTCGAGCTGCGATTCCGCGACGCCGGAAAGCACGAATCGGGTCTGGTGCCCCCAGATGCGGGCGAACGATGCCCGGGCGGTTCTCCAGTCGCTCAGAGGAGCGTCCGAGAGCCGGGAATCCTCGCTCCACCCCAAGGGATAGCGGCCATCCAAGGCGGAACGCAGGGCGGGCGTGGCCAGGACGCGGCGATCGTAGACGCTGTCCTGGAGTTGCACCAGCCAAGCCCAGTCCTGGAATCGGGAGCGCAACGGATACCCCGTGTTGACCACGATGTCGTGCCCGTCGGAGACCTCGCTCCAAAGCACCTGGAGCAGCCCACCTGGGGCCAGGAATGCGGTGTGCGTGTAGGTCTCCGTCCAGGAGGTGGCCAGGGACGTGTAGTTGTAGGAGAACCCCACGTCCTGCCCGGTTCCCAGGAGGTCGGATTCCCGAAGTCCCAGAAGCCAGCTGAACTGCCCTCCGGAACGGGTGATTCCGGAAAGCACCGACGTGCTCCACCGGTCCCAGGTCTCCACCTGCACCAGATTCCGTCCGTCATCCAGGACCACGCGCGAGATCTTGGCGTCCGCGAGGAAATGCTCTTCGCGAAGGTTCCGCTCCCCTTCCACCAGACGCAGCGAGTCCAGGGTGTCTCCCTCCTCGAAGCCCAGCCGCGCCCTGATCGCGCGAGCCGTGGTGCGGGAGTGCAGGACGTTGTCCCTGAACCATTCGGCCCAGTCGTAGGCGAGGCTGTCGCCCACCGTGAGCACCTTCGACCCGACCAGGGAGCCGTGGGGGAAGATCGCGATGGTGTCCACGCGCAGGGAAACGGGCCTGGACACGTGCACCGCGAGCGGGTCCGGGAGGGAATCGCCCACGGGCGCGGCGGTGGCGAGGAATGCGGTCAGCAGCAAGGGCAGCATGGTCGGCCAAGATAGATGCCCGCCGGAGGGGTTAGTTTTGAGACCATGGCCGATCGGCTGCTGAATCCCGTCCAGAGGACGGAAGATCTGGAGAACGAGAACATCCTCCGCCCGCGACGCCTGGAGGATTTTGTCGGACAGCCCGAGTTGCGCGGCAACCTGGGGATCTTCCTGCAGGCCGCCCGCGAGCGGAACGAGCCCATGGACCACATCCTCTTCGCCGGCCCACCGGGCCTGGGCAAGACCACGCTGGCGGCGATCATCGCGCAGGAGATGGGGACGCACCTGCGGGTCACGTCGGGCCCCATCCTGGACCGCCCCTCCGACCTCGCGGGAATGCTCACCAACCTGCAGGCGGGCGACGTCCTGTTCATCGACGAGATCCACCGTCTGGACCGCGCCGTGGAGGAGTACCTGTATCCGGCCATGGAGGACTTCTCCATCGACATCCTGCTGGAAAACGGTCCCTCGGCCCGATCCGTGCACCTGCCCCTTCCCAAATTCACCTTGATCGGGGCCACCACCCGCACCGGGATGCTCACCGGCCCGTTGCGCGACCGGTTCGGGCTCACCTTCCGGCTGGACCCTTACCGGCCCGAGGAGATCGAGATCATCGCCCGCCGCACAGCGGCGATCCTGGGATTTTCCCTGGACGAAGAGGCCGCCCACCTGCTGGGCCGCCGTTGCCGCGGGACCCCTCGCGTGGTCAACCGCGTGGTGCGCCGCTGCCGCGACGTCGCCCAGGTCATGCGCAGGGATGGCATAGATCGGCTGGTGGCGGAGAAGACGCTCTCCATCCTGGGCCTGGACGAGATGGGCCTGGACGAAATGGACAGACGGATTCTGACCACCCTGATCGAGCGCTTCGAAGGCGGTCCGCTGGGACTTTCCACGCTCTCGGCGGCCCTCAACGAGGAGCCCGACACCCTGGAGGAGGTCCACGAGCCCTTCCTCATCCAACTGGGGTTCCTTGCCCGCACCCCGCGCGGGAGGGTGGCCACGCCCGCCGCCGCCCGCCACCTGGGACTTTCCGTGCATCCGCTGTCGGCGCAGGAGGCGTTCCAGCTGTAGCGCAATGCCGCGCCCGCCTGCACGGCGATTCGCCGCATGTGCCGGCCGTACGGAAGCGCCGGGCCGAGGCCCATGTGTATACTTCGACCCGCGGGGACCGCACGGATGAAGTCGCTGTCGCTCCGCTGGAGGATCCGCTTTTGACCGTTCGAGTCCGCTTCGCCCCTTCCCCGACGGGATATCTCCACGTCGGGGGTGCCCGTTCCGCCCTTTTCAACTGGCTCTTCGCCCGCAAGATGGGCGGAAAGTTCCTTCTGCGCATCGAGGACACCGACCAGACCCGGTACAACGAACAGGCACTCCACGACCTGATCCGGGACCTCAAGTGGCTTGGCCTGGACTGGGACGAGGGACCCGGGATCGGCGGTCCGCACGTCCCGTACCACCAGAGCCGGCGGCTGGACCTGTACAGGCGGCATTCCGACCTGCTCCTGTCCAAGGGGGCCGCCTACCGGTGCTTCTGCACGAGCGAGAGGTTGGACGAGCTGCGCCGCCGGCAGGAGGAGCAGAAGCTTCCGCCGGGATACGACAGGCATTGTCGGGACCTGGATGTGACGGAATCCGACAAACGCGCCGCTGCCGGGGAGCACCACGTGGTGCGATTCAAGGCGCCCATGGCCGGGCGCACGGTGTTCCACGACCTGGTGCGCGGGGACATCGAATACCAGAACCACGTGCTGGACGACCTGGTCCTCCTGAAGACCGACGGCTTCCCCACCTACCACCTGGCGAATGTCGTGGACGACCACGAGATGGAGATCACCCACGTCCTGCGCGGCGACGAATGGATCCCCTCCACGCCCCGCCACGTCCTCCTGTACCAGGCCTTCGGTTGGGACCCCCCGGTGTTCTGCCACCTCCCCGTGATCCTCGCGCCCGGAGGCGGCAAGCTCTCCAAGCGGAAGGGGGCGGCGTCCGTCGGCGACTACCGCGAAAAGGGGATCCTGCCCCATGCGCTGTTCAACTTCCTGGCCCTGCTCGGCTGGAGTCCGGGCGACGAACGCGAGAAGATGACCCAACGGGAACTGGTGGACAGCTTCAGCCTGGAACGGATCATGCCGAAGTCCGCGGCCTTCGACGAGACCAAGCTGGAATGGCTCAACGGACAATACCTCATCGAGTCGTCGGTGCAGGCTCTCCTGCCCGAAGTCCGAAGGATGCTGGAGGACCGCGGCCTGGCCGAGGACGTGTCGGCTCGACCCGAAATGCTGGAGCGCCACGTCCGGCTGCTGAAGGATCGCTCCAAGCGAATCGCGGAACTGGTGGACACGGGACTTTATTTCTGGAGGGATCCGGACGGCTACGACGAGAAGGCCGTCGCGAAGTATTGGCATCCTCGGACGCCGGACCTGTTGCGGCGGTTGCTCCCGGATTTGGAAACCGTGGAGTGGAATGCGGCATCGTTGGAATCCCTCTACCGGTCGAAAGTGGAAACCGAAGGGATCAAGTTCGCGGAATTGATCCATCCCACCCGGCTTGCCGTGTCGGGACTTCCCTTTGGCCCCGGCCTCTTCGAATTGCTGGAGGCGTTGGATCGCCGCACGGTCGTTTCGCGCATCGAAGCGGCTTTGGGCCGTTTGGGAGGTTGATTCGAGCCAGGTGGGGGAAGGACCGATTTCCTAGCTTGGGACCCGTGACCAGCGACAGGGTGGACCAGCCGGGCGGGGATCGGATCCTGGCGATGGAGAAGGAACCAGCCTCCCCGGAAAATCTCGGCATGATCCAGATCGATGCCGAGCATCGAATCGTGTCCATGAACCGATGGGCCGCTCGGGAGCTGTCCGTGGAGGCGGCGGATTGGATCGGGAGGCCGGCACCCGACCTGGGCGGGGATCTCCTGGACGCCGGACCCCTTTCCGACCTGCTCGACCACCTTGCCAATCCCTACGGGTTCGCCGAGTGGGAGAAGGAATTTCCCGGAGATCCCCCGCGCGTGGTGCGCCTGAGGTCGGTCGCCCAGGTGGCGGGCTACTCGATCCTGCTGGAGGATGTCAGCGAACAGCGCGCGTTGGAGAGCCGGTCCAAGGGGATCGTCGCCAGCGCCAAGGACGGCATGGTCGTGGTGGACGAGAACGGGGTCATCGTCTGGCCGAACGGGCGCTTCGGGCAGCTGTTCGGGCTGCACTGGAGACAGTTCAAGGGGATGCGGTTCCAGATGGCCATGGATCTGGTCTCGGAATGCTTCTCCAGCCGTTCCGACCTCATCCGCTTCGTGCGCCAGGCGGAGCGCGGCTCGGAATCCCATGCCGAGGAGATCCTGGAGGTGACCTGGCCGCAGCGCCTGGTGCTCCAGGTTTCCTCGCGGCCCATCTCCTCCGAGCGCGGACGCAACATCGGCAGGGTCTGGACGTTTTCCGACATCACGCGCTTCAAGGACATGGAGAACGAGCTGCGCGTGTACGCCTCCGAGCTCGAGTCGCGCGTCCGGGACCGCACCCAGGAGCTGGAGAAGCGCAACGTCGAACTGGAGACGGCCCGCCAGAAGCTGGAGAAGGCGCAGCACGCCTTCGAGGAGGAGCTGGACATGGCGAAGCAGGTCCAGGACGGACTGCTTCCCGAGACGCTGCCGGACTTTCCCGGCTGGTCGCTGGCGGCGGAGTACATGCCCACGGGGAAGGTGGGCGGGGACTTCTTCGACGTGGTGCCCATGGACTCCGACCGGGTCTTCCTGGTGATGGCCGACGTGGCCGGGCACGGCGTCCCCGCGGCCCTGGTCACCGCCATGGCCAAGATGGCCTTCCTGCGCTACGTCCGTGCCCGCGAGACATCGGTCGCCGAGATCCTGCGCCAGGTGAATTCGGACCTGTTCCGCGCCGTGCGCACCGACCACTACCTGACCGCCTTCGCGGGCATCCTGGATCTGCGCACGGGAGTGCTCAAATTCTGTCGCGCCTGCCATCCCTATCCGTTCCTGGTCCGGTCGGCGACCGGAACCGTCGAGCGGTTGACCCAGCGGGGAGGGTTCTTCGTGGGGATGTTCGAGAACGCAGCCTACGCGGAGGAGGAGGTCCTGATCGCCCCGGGCGACCTCCTGTTCCTCTACACGGACGGACTCCACGAGAGCATGGATGCCGCGGGGCGGCAGTTCGGATTGCAGCGCCTGGAGGCCTCCATACTGTCGTCGTGGATGGACGGACCCAAGGCGACCATCCACAACGCCCTCGCGCAACGGGTAGGCCATGCCATGGGCCGTTTCCCCAACGACGACATCACGGTCCTGGCGCTGAAGCGGGACTGACCCCTTCTAGTCCACCAGGGGCGCGAACAGCGGGTAGCCGGTGCAGAGGGCGGACACCTCCTCCTTGAGGGAGGCCAGCTTGGAGTCGTTGCCCTTGGCTTGCACGGCCCGGTCCAGGATGTCCGCCACGATGTCGATCTGGGGGATGGAGAATCCCCGCGTGGTGATGGCCGCGGTGCCCAGGCGAACGCCGGAGGGGTCCAGGGGTTTGCGCGGATCGTAGGGAATGGTGGAACGCGAGCTGGAGATGCCCACTTCGTCGAACAAGCGTTCCGATTCCTTGCCGGAAAGTCCTTTGGAGGTCATGTCCACGACCAGCAGGTGGTTGTCGGTGCCACCGGAGACGACGGTGAAGCCCTTCTCCTGGAGCTTGGTGGCCAATCGCTGCGCGTTCTGGATCACGTTCTTCGCGTAGGAGCCGAAGGAGGGACGGAGCGCCTCGCCGAAGGACACCGCCTTTGCCGCGATCTGCGGGATGTGGGGACCGCCCTGCATGCCGGGGAAGATGGCCCGATCGATCTTCTTGGCGAGGTCCTCGGAATTGGTGAGGATGAGCGCTCCGCGCGGACCGCGCAGCGTCTTGTGGGTGGTGGTGGTCACGACGTCGAAGATCCCCACCGGGCTGTCGATGGCCTTGCCGGCGATCAAGCCCGCGATGTGCGCCACGTCGGCCATGGTGTAGGCCCCAACCTCGTCCGCGATGGACTTGAAGGCCTTCCAATCCAGGCTGCGGGAGTAGGCGCTGAATCCGGCCAGGATGAGCTTGGGCTTCTCGCGCTTGGCGATCTCCCGGACCTGGTCCATGTCGATGCGACCGGTGGCCTTGTCCACGGTGTACTGCGTGAACTTGTAGAGGATGCCCGAGGCGTTCACGGGGTGGCCGTGGGAAAGGTGGCCGCCGTGGTCCAGCGCGAGGCCCAGCACGGTGTCGCCGGGCTGGAGCAGCGCGAAGTAGACGGCCAGGTTGGCCGGAGATCCGGAGAGAGGCTGCACGTTCGCGAACTTGGCCCCGAAGAGCTTCTTGGCCCGCTCGATGGCGATGCTCTCCACGACGTCCACGTTCTCCTGGCCGCCGTAGTAGCGCTTGCCGGGATACCCTTCCGAGTACTTGTTGGTGAACACCGAGCTCATGGCGGCCAGCACAGCGGGCGAGACGTAGTTCTCGGAGGCGATGAGTTCCATGCCGTGGATCTGGCGCAGTTCCTCGTGCAGGGTGGCGAGGTGGATGGCGGGGTCCTGGGACTGCAGGATGCTCATGGGGCCGTTCTCCTGGGTAAATGGTGGTTTCACCGGAAAGAGACGGAAAAGTAGAACCCCTGGCACCGGATGGCGAACCAACCGTGCCCTGGTCCGCCCGCGAAGGCCGTTCAGGCCACGACGAGAAGCTTCACCGGCCTGGAGGCCCCTCCGCGCCTGATCATGGTCACCTACAAGATCAGCCGCGACCAGGTAATGGGCCGC
>CAYXXL010000029.1:0-15347 GCA_964469025.1 uncultured Fibrobacteria bacterium | reverse complement strand
CGGCAGGAGTGGGCGTCCGATTCTCCTGGGGGTCGGTCGCAGCCTTCCAGGTCTTCCAGCCCCCGGTCAGGTTGCACACTTGGTCGTAGCCGTTCTGGAGCAGGATGCGCTCGGAGAGGTTTCCTCGGATACCCACGCCGCAATAGATGACGATCTCGCGGTCCAGGGGAATTTCGGATAGGCGTTCCCGCAACTCCGTGCTCGGGATGTTGACCGCGCCGAGGATGTGCCCGAGTTCGAATTCCTGGGGCGTGCGCACATCCAGGAGGAAGGCCCCGGCGGCCACGCGAGATTCCAGTTCGTCCCAGTGGAGGATCTTCGTCAATCCCTCCATGGCATTGACCGCCACGAACCCGGCGTAGTTCACGCCGTCCTTGGCGCTGGAATAGGGAGGTGCATAGGCGTGCTCGAACTCGGCGAGATCCTCCACGGTTCCATGCATTCCCAAGAATGCCGCGATCGCGTCGATGCGCTTGTCCACGCCGTCGATCCCCACGGCCTGGGCACCAAGGATCCTTCCTGATGCAGGATTCCAAAGGAGCTTCATGCTGTAGGGATGCGCGCCTGGGTAGTAGCTGGCGTGGCTGCTGGGATGGACGATAGCGCTTTGGAAGGGGATATTCCCTCGCCTGCAGGCCTTCTCGGAGAGCCCGGTGGTGGCCACCGTCAGATCGAACACCTTGGCGACGGCGGTTCCGATGGCACCTTTCCATCTGCGCGTATTGCCCCTTACGACATTTTCCGCCGCGATGCGTGCCTGCTTGTTCGCGGGTCCCGCCAGCGGCACGGGCTGGGGTTCGCCGGTGAGGGGGCTCCTGGACACGGTGGCGTCTCCTACGGCCCAGATCCACGGGATGTTGGTCTGGAGGTGGTCATCCACCTGGATATATCCCCGCGGGTCCAGTGCGATCCCCGCCTCGCGGGCGAGTTTGGTGTCGGGCTTCACTCCGATGGAAAGGATCACGAGGTCCGCGGGGAGCTTCGCCCCCGACTTCAGGTTCACCGAGATCCCATCTCCCCGGTGCTCGAACTCCAGGACGCCGTCTCCCAGGTAGAGGCCGACGCCCTTGTCCCGCAAATGGTGGTGCACGATGGCGGCCATTTCGAAATCGACCACGTTCATCACCTGGTCCAGAGCCTCCACCACGGTGATGGAAAGACCGCGCTGGTGGAGGCTCTCGGCCATCTCCAGCCCAATGAACCCGGCGCCCACGATGACCGCGGTCCTTGGACGGTGGGTGGGCGAAGTCGAACCCTGGTCCACCACCTTCTTGATCCGGTCGATGTCGGGAACGGACCGCAGGGTGAGGATGCGGGGATGGTCGATTCCGGGAATGGGCGGTCGGACCGGCTCGGCACCCGGGGAAAGGATCAGGGCGTCGCAGGATTCCAACGAGGTCTTGCCGGAAGCGCGGTCCAGCAGGGTCACGGTCTTGGCGACGGCATCGATGGCCACGGCTTCGGTGCCGGTACGCACGTCCACATTCAGTGTCTCGCGAAACCTGCTTGGGGTCATCACGAAGAGTTTTTCTCGATCCTGGATCACGTCGCCCACGTAGTAGGGAAGTCCGCAGTTGGCGTAGCTGACGTGTTCGCCCCGTTCCAACAGGACGATTTCGGCCTCTTCATCGAGCCTGCGCAGTCTCGCTGCCGCGGAGGCTCCGCCGGCCACGCCTCCGATGATCAGGTATTTGGACATTTTGCTCTCCTGGTTCACGTGGTCCGTGCGCATTCTTTGCAATCATGGACGAAATGGTGGGGCAAAAGGTTACGGACCCGATTCGCGGGCGCAATGCGGCGGAAGGGGAATCTTCCTTGGAGAGAGACAACCGGAGGCGTAGAACATGAATCGGAGCGTCGGATTGGCCATCCTGGGGTTGATCTCGGGAATCCTGGGGGGAATGTTCGGGATCGGTGGAGGGGCCATCATGGTTCCGGTCATGGTGCTGCTCCTGGGATTCGAGATGCGGTTCGCCGTGGGGACATCGCTGGCGGCAATGCTCCTCCCCGTGGGACTCTTGGGGGTTGCCGTTTATGCTCGAGAAGGGGCCTTGGGCTGGAGGCAGGCGGGGATCCTGGCCGGCGGCCTCCTGATCGGGAACTTGGCGGGAGCCGTGGTGGCCAACCAGACCTGGATTCCCGAACAATTCATGAGGATTGGTTACGGAGCCTTGCTCGTGGGAATCGGGATTCGTTACATGATGGGAGGAAGCCATCCGCACATGGGGAGCTGATGGGTTGTTCCTTGTAGGCGGCGATCAGATCTGGCGTGCCGTGGTGGCCAACCCCTCGAATTTGGCTGCGAGGCTCGCGGGCGGCGGCAATCCCACAATAGGATCCACGGTCATGCCGCCGTGAACGAGTTACGCGGTCTTCCGGTGCTTGCGCGCCCAGGCGTCACGCAAGGTGCCGTGCAGCCGGGCCTGGAAGCCCTCGGGCAGGTCGATTTCTTCCTCGCCCTTGTATAGGCGCACGGTCTTCTGGATGGTGTCCACGACCACGCGACAGTTTTCGCAGCCTTCCATGTGACTTTGCAGTTCGGCGCAAAGGTCCTTGGAGGCGGTGCCGTCCACATAGTCGGAAATTCCGGACAGAAGCTCTTCGCAATCTTTCATCGCAGATCCTCCGCTGCTGCGGCCAGGCCGCCTAGTCCTGCTGGAATTCCGTGCACATGCGTCATGGCCTCGCCGCCGAAGGCTTGCGTCAATTCTTCCCGCAGCCGCAGCCGCGCACGCAACAGGCGCACCTTGACGTTGCCTGCCATGATCCCAAGTTCTTGCGCGGTCTCCTCCGTGGAAAGACCATCCACATCCCGCAACACGAACGTGGAGCGGAGGGAGTCCGGCAGGGTGGCGATGGCGCGATCCAAGATGGCCTGCAATTCGTGCCGCTCGATGGAACGGGAAGGGTCTTCCCTCCAGTCCACCAGGAGTTCGGGATGGGCCATGGGCGCGTCTTCGGACTCGGCGGACAATTCGTCCAGGGAGAGTGCCTCCTTGCGTTTTCGCGAACGGAGGGCATCGAGACCGGTGCGCGTCACGATCTTGCCTACCCAGGTGCAGAACCGTGAATCGCCACGGAAGGAATCCAATGCATCCATTGCCTTGAGGAACGAGGTCTGGACCACGTTCTCGACTTCTTCCTTTTCTCCCAATAGCCTCCAGGCCACCGCCCAGGCCCGGCGTTCGCAGCCACGCACCAACCGGTCGAAGGCATCGAAGTCTCCGCTCTTGGCGCGCAGGACCAAGGCGCATTCCTCGGCGACCTCCATGAGCTTGTCGTGGCTGGATCGGAGCATTCGGACCACCAGTATAGGATTCCGCAAATCGGCTGGGTCATCGAAAGGGGTGCATCCGGTCTGTAACCTTCCGCCTTTCCATGGCGTCACTGGCACAGGAGGCTACAAGCCTGCCTGGTCCCGGGAAGTGAGGCAAAAGATCGTCCTTGCCGGGATTGATGCCAACACCAATCAATCGAGGGAACCATGTCGATCCTTTCTTCCTTCCTTTCCATTGTCTCCGGCGGCTCCCAGGGGTCCACAGTTGCTCCAACAAAGGTCCGAGACCTGATGCAGCTCCCGGTGCCGGAACGTCCCACTCTCATCGATGTGCGCACCACCGGCGAGTGGAAGCAGGGACGGATCGCAGGCGCAAGGCACATGGACGTCTCCGCTTCGGATTTCGATGGGAAAGTCGGAAATCTTCCACGCGAGGGCCGGTACCTGCTGTATTGCCAGTCGGGCGGGCGATCGGGGATGGCTCTTTCTCGGATGAAGTCCATGGGCTTCACCGATGTGAACCATCTTGGCGGCGGGATCTCCACCTGGAAGGCCGCCGGATACCCGGTGGCGAAGTAAGACCCCGTAACCTTTCCTGGACGAGGACCGTCCATCGGACAGCGTGGCCGATCCGGCCGCTCGAAAACCGGGACTTCCAAAGAGGCAAACCATGATGAATGTAGGCATGACCGATCGAATCGTCCGAATTGTCGCGGGTGTCGCGATGCTGACCTTGGGGTTCGGAGGGTTCGTGACAGGGAACGCAGGACTCGCGCTGAAGATCCTGGGATTCGTCCCGTTGCTCACCGCGGCAGCCGGAATCTGCCCTCTATACCTGCCCTTCGGACTCTCGACGGGACCGCGGAAGTGACCCTTGCCGAAAATTCTGCGATCCGCGCTTCCAGCGCATCGATCGCTGGAGGCTGGTATCCGCAGACTTCCGCGATGGTGCGCAGGGCACCTTTCATCACCCGCACCCGGTTCCCGTCCTGCTCCACCACCGCTTCCGTGCGCCGGTTCTTCGCATCGAACGGGGCGAAGGAGACGGGCGGGTCCTTGGTTCCTTCTCCAAGGCGTGCCTGTCCTTGGCCGCGGCGAGGAAGGCAGGGTCGATCGGATCCTGGTTGGCCTCCTGGGACGCGAGCGCCCCGGCGGCCAACACGTCGGATTCCGTCGCCTTCTCCAGCGGGACCACCCCCGCGACCGCCAAGCGGTTCATGGTGATGGTGCCCGTCTTGTCGACGCACAGCACATCCATGGTGGCCGCATCTTCCACCGCGCCCATGCGGGTGACGAGGACGCCGCGCTTCGCCAATTCCTTGGATCCCACGGCCAAGCTCAAGGTGAACATGACAGGCAGCGCCACCGGCACGGCGCTCATCAAAAGGACCAGCAGGAGGGGAGCCATCTCCAGCAGGGGCACATGGCGGATGAAGGACAGTGCGGCCACGATGCAGAGCAACGCTCCCACGATGAGGAAGAGCCAGCGCACCACCTTGGACACGACTGTTTCTATGTGGAGTTTGGGACGGGCCTCTCGCACGAGCCGGGTGGTGCGTCCGAAGAAGGTCTTGGCTCCGGTCAGGATCACCAACCCGTTCTCTTCCCCGCGCCGGACGATGGATCCCGAAGGAACGACCTCGCCAAGGGACTTGTCGGCATCCTTCGATTCTCCGGCGAGGGCCGACTGGTCCACGGTCAAGATGCCCGCAAGTAGCTTCACGTCCGCCGGAACGATGTCTCCCGGTCGCAGCCTGACGATGTCTTCCGGGACCAACTCCCTGGATGGCAGGACCTGCCACGTGGTTTCGCGCAGGACCCGCGCGTTGACCTGCAGACGCTTTCGCAAAGCCTCGACGACTCCCGCCGCCCTGCGCTCTTGAACGTACCCCAACACGGCATTGACCACCAGCAATGCGCCCGCCACGGCAAGGTCCGGGTGTTTCCCGAGCACTGCGGAGAGGACCATGATCAGCTCCAGCATCCAGGCCGAGATCCCCCAGAATTTCCGGAGGAATTCGAGGACCGGGTGCCCTCGCGTTTCCATCACCTCGTTGTACCCGTTTTCCTTCCTGCGGTTTTCCACTTCCGCCTTCGAGAGTCCGGTATCCGGGTTCGCATGCAGCTTGGCCAGCATGTCAGGAACCGAAGCGGTGGCGATGTCGGGGGCTTGGCATCCGTCGACTTGGACGGGTTCGGCGCATTTGACGTTTCCATGCTCTGGTCCTTTGGTGCCCCTCGTGGGCTACCAGGGGATGTCAACATCCAAAGACGGCGGCGATCCCGGATCGCGGCGGAGACCCGAATCTAGGCCTTGGGGTGCCGGTTGAGCCAATCGATGTCCGCGAGGTCCTGGGGTCGACCGGACGCGGTCTTGTTGACGAGCAGCGCCCTGCGGCTGAGGGCCGGCACTTCCAATCCGAAAAAGAAGCCCCGTTCCCGGTCGGACCAGGCGTCGGGAAAGGAGATTCCATCGATGCTGGTGATCACGTCGATCCGAACAGGTGGAACACCGATCTGGAGGACCAGTCCCGGAGCCGCGAATTCCCCTGGATCCACTTCGGACAGCGGCGCTCCGAACGAGGCCAGGGCCCGATAGACCCGGGGAGCATTCTCTTCCGAAGCGTGAACCCAGATATCGAGGTCCTTCGTGGCCCGAATGTGCCCGTGCAATGCCAGAGCATGTGCCCCGACCACCAGGAATTCAGCGCCCTCGGCGAGAAACGCGGACAACAGATCTCTGAAGTCCTGGTCCATCCGTCCCAAGTGGATCCTCCTTGGATTTCCACCCCATGCAAAGCGCCATCAAGGCATTGACCTGCTCCATGGGGGACAGCGGGGTAACTGTTTCGGATCCCGCCCGTGCCCGTTCGACCGACAGAATGCGCATTTCCTGAATATACCACGCGTTTCCCGCGAGGCGCAGGGGTTGGCCAGATCTCCTCGAAGGCTGAGGGAGGGGACCTTGGCCGCCCGGAAGACCATCGGGGGAACTCAGATCTCCGGTTTCGGGCTCCCCTGTCCGGACAGGCGATCCCGGATCGCGTACCAGGCGGTCCAGACCTGGCAGCCCACGCAGAACCCGGCAATCGATTCCAGCGCGGCGCAGAGGATCAGGATCCCCGCGACCGCGAGAACCACGACCTTCGGGACAAGACCTGTCAACACCAGCGGCGCAAGCGCGAAGCCGAGTCCGATCCGGGCTGCGAACCGCTTGGGTCCCGCATCCCGCAAGCTGGGAGCGGCCCCCACGGCGCGCAGGACAACGCCCGCCAGCCGACCCAGGGGACTCCAACGGGGACGGGAAAAGGCGCGCACACCGAAGTCGAGCGCGAGGAAGATGTAGACCAGACGGGCCCAGGACACGGGCAGGTAGAGGGCCGCGACCACGAGCAACAGCACGAAGCCCGCCACGACGCGGGCCGCCCTTTCATCGATCCGATATCCGGCGAGAGGACAAGGCATGGGTCTCCTCCTTAAATCTAGTTATACGATAGAATTTATCTATATGCCGCCAAGCTCTCCTTACCGGTGGAGGAAATCGACGTCTCCACGCTGCAGGTGCCGCGATGGCCGCATCCGTGCGCGACGAGGGTACGTTTTCGGGATTCCGGAGGATCCATGCAGCCAGCGAATCGAGTGGGCCGTTTCACGGAATCCGTCATCCGCGAACAGACCCGCATCGCCCAGAAGAACGGAGCCATCAACCTGGCCCAGGGTTTTCCCGACTTCGATCCGCCGCCTTTTCTGGTTGCGGCTCTCGCGGAAATCCTGGCAAAGGGGGGGCCACCACCAGTACGCGAACACCTGGGGTGCCATGGAATTCCGCACCGCGTTGGCGGAGAAGATCGGGCGCGAGACGAGGCTGGAGGTCGATCCAGACCGCGAACTCACCGTCACCTGCGGAAGCACCGAAGCCATGCTCGCGAGCTTCATGGCGATCCTCAACCCGGGCGACCGCGTGGCGGTGTTCAGCCCCTTCTACGAGAACTACGCTGCCGACGGGATCCTCTCGGGAGCGGAAGCGGTACACGTCCCGCTGCACGCCCCGGATTGGGGCTTCGACCTCGGGGAACTGCGGTCCGCGTTCCGCGACAAGGGGTGCAGGGCGCTGGTGCTCTGCAATCCCTCCAACCCCTGCGGCAAGGTCTTCTCGCGCGAGGAGCTGGTGTCCATCGGGGCGGTACCTGGAAGTTCGTTTTTCGAACGCCCCGTGAAGAACCTGGTGCGCTTCCACTTCTCGCGCCGCGAATCCACTCTGCGGGAGGCCGCCTACCGGCTGAAACTTCTGCCCTCCAAGCTCTAGAGCACCGCTTCGAAGCCGAGGCGGCCCGGCCGCAACGCCCCCGCAACACCACCGAATCTGCCGCCGAGCTACGATTTCCCCGCATGTCGGAGAGACCTGCCCTGATTTGGTATGGCGTGCAGGGAGAAGGGCGGGGACATGCCACCCGGTCCAAGGTGGTGATCGACGCCTTGCGGGCGGAAGGCTGCGCCGTGCGCGTGTTCACCGGCGGGGACGCCCTTGGCCTGTTCTCCGGGGAGCGCGATCTCGAGGAGATCCCTCTGCTCCGCTTCCACTTCGGGGCGGGAGGCCGGTTGGACCTGATGGCGACGGCGGTGCGCAACCTGAAGCCCCTCCACGGCATCCTGCACCGGTCGAGCCCGGCCCACGAACGTCTGCATCGGCTCGCCTCCCAAGAGACTCCCGATCTGGTGATCTCGGATTTCGAACCGCTCCTGGGGCGTTTCGCCGCCCGGTCCCGCATCCCTTGGATCTCGGTGGACCACCAGCACGTTCTCACCGACACGGTCCTCCCCAAGCTGGGCCGAGGGTTGGACCTGGAACTCCTCCTTCTCGCCCGATTTTCGGAATGGCTGGTCCCCGCACCGGTGCGGGTGGTCTCGAGCTTCCACCACTTCCCCTTGCGCCCCGGTTCCCGCGCCCGCCTGGTGGGCTGTTTCCTGCGGGACGGGTTCGCGCACCGCCCTGTCCGCGACGAGGGCCATGTCTGCGCCTACCTCAAGGAACCGGGCATGCTCCCTTCCGTCCTGGGCGCGATGGCCGGTGTGCCGGAAACAGCATTCCATCTGTGGTGCGCGGGAACCGCAACCACGCCGGAAAACGTCGGCCTGAGCAAGCCGAGTTCGGAGGCGTTCCTGGAAGACCTGGCCAATTGCTCCTGGCTTCTGTCCACGGCGGGAAACCAACTCCTGGGCGAAGCCCTGGCGCTGGGCAAGCCCGTTCTGGCCATCCCCGTGCCCGGCCAGACCGAGCAGGCCCTCAACGCCGCCGCTCTGGAAGCCAGCGGCTGCGGCCGATCGACGACCTTGCACCTCCTGGCGCCGGACCTGATCCGATCTTTCCAATCTGGATTGGTCGGATTCGGCGCGGCCTGCCGGAGCCGGAACCGCGACGACGCGATGGTGGACGGGACATCGATCGTCCTGAAGACCATCCTCCCCGATCGATTCCGCCGCACAAGAGCGGCATGACGGATTGGCGGCATGACGGAACGGTCCGCGTGACCAGCGGACCCGGTCCAGCAGGCAGTCAGCTGGGTGAAACCACCACTTGGGAGCGCACCGCCTCGATGCGGCGCATGAGTTCGCTGGAAATGTCCTGCAACGGCACGACCGACGATGCCGCCCCGGCGTTGACCACGGTCTGCGGCATGGACGGAGCCACCGCCGAGCGCGGGTCCTGGCAGACCACGACGCCACCGCCCGCGGAAATCTCGGAGGCGCCCAGAGCGCCGTCGCGCCCCATGCCGGTGAGGACCACGCCGATGGCGTTGCGCTGGAACACCGTGGCCAGACTCCGGAAGAGCGGGTCCGCGGCGGGACGCATGTAGTTCTCCGGAGGGTCGTGGTTGAGCCGGACCACGGGACCATCTGCCACCACCAGGTGCCAATCGCCTGGAGCCACCAGCAACTGCCCCGGTTCCACCGGCATTCCGTCTTCGGCCAACCGCACCGTGAGCGGGGTTTCGCGTTGGAGTCGGGCGGCGAAGGTCTCCAGCATCCAGGCGGGACCATGCAGGACCAGGAACAGCGCCACGTCCCCCAAGTCCCCGAGCCCGCGGAACACCTCGCGGACCGCTTCCGGACCGCCGGTGGAAGCGGTGAGCGCCACGACGGGGAAGGGTGGTGGCGGCTTGGTGGGGGGCACCAGCAAGGTGCGCCGGATGGAGGAAGGCAAAGGCTCGGGTTGTTGACGACGGGCCAGACAGTTGGCCAGGCGTTCCAGGACTTCGGGAACCGAGAAAGGTTTGGCCAAGTAGTCGTCCGCGCCCGCCTGCAGGGCGTGGCTTCTCGCCTCGGGCATGGAGAGCGAAGTGACGATCAGAACCACCGGCAGGGGCTGGATGGTTTGCCGGATCTTGCGGACCAGTTCGATCCCGTCCATCCGCGGCATCATCCAATCGGAGACGACGGCGTCGCAGGGCTGCCTGTGCAAAAGCTCGAGGGCCGCCAGACCGTCGACGGCGGACAGCGTCTCGTAACCGGCCTTCCGAAGGGACCGTTCCAAGATTCGCGTACTGGTAGGATCGTCTTCGACAATGAGAATCTTCACAATTACTCCGACCACCCGATGGACACGCGAGGCATTACCGAATTTCCACGATAGTATACCAAGGGTCCCTTGAGCAAGACCGCGACGCCAGCACATCGGAAACCGTCGGCAATTCCGGCCTCTGGAGGGGCACCGATTGCCCAGACGGGGCGGTGAAATCCCTCTCGGAACGCGTGTTTGCAGGTCTGGCACCACCTTCGCGCATGAGCATGGCCAAGCACCATGTCCAACCTCCAAAGCACACCGATCGGAACCGCCTCGAACCCGCAGCCAACCACCGCCGCCCAGAAGAAGGCGTGGAAGGCCTCCCAGGATTTCGAGGCCATCCTCTTGCGGCAGATCTTCCAGTCGATGCGCAAGTCCACTTCCATCCTCGCCGAGACCGATGGACAGGAAGAGCCGAACGGGCAGATGGTGGACATGGCATGGGATGGATTGGCCAACCAGGTGTCCAAGTCGGGTGGATTCGGCCTGGCGAAGTTCCTGTATCCGCAACTGCTCGGTCAGCAGGGAACATCGATCCCTTCCGACCTCGAGTCGCCGCCGCTCCCCGACACCGCGACGTCATCCTCCGCCTACCGGGCCTACCGGGCCGAGTCCAAGGCGACCACCGGGAACAGGGCCATGGACCTCGTGATCCACCGTGCCGCCGCGGATTCGGGCCTCGATCCCGCCCTCATCCGCGCCGTGATCCAGACGGAAAGCGGCGGCAACGCCTCCGCCCGCTCCCCGAAGGGAGCGGTGGGCCCCATGCAGTTGATGCCCAAGACGGCCGCCGACCTGGGCGTGGACGCGCACGACCCCATCCAGAACATCATGGGGGGCAGCCGTTACCTGGCTTCGCTGAAGAAACAGTTCGGGAACGACGACCTCGCCTTGGCCGCCTACAACGCCGGACCCGGTGCCGTGACCCAGCACGGAGGCATCCCCCCCTACCCGGAGACCCAGGCCTACGTGCGCAAGGTTCTCCAGGCTCGCGACACTCTCAAGAGGAGCAGCCCGTGAGACCCCACGCCCTGAACGTCCTTCTGGCCTGCCTGCAACGCCTGCGCACGGCCAACCTCGCCTGGTGCAGGGTCGCGGCCCGGCACCACGAGTACCTGATGCTCTCCAAGCTGCCCGAAGCCGAGGAATGCCTCCCCGAACTGGAGCGGATCCTGCAGGGGATCGCCGAGGAGGAGAACCTGCGCATCGAGAAGACCGTGGAGCTGGCCGAGATCCTGGGCCTGGAATCCGACCCTCCCCCGCGCCTGGAGAAGCTGGCCGCTGCGCTCCCCGAGGAATGCGGACGGGATCTGTCCCAAGCCGGGATGGATCTTCGCGAGGCGCTGGTGGGAGCCCGGACCCTCGCCGACCGCATCCGCGGCGTCGCCGAGGTGGGCCTCAAGATCTCCGAGACGGTGCTCTCCATGGCCAGCCGGGCGGCCACCGCCAAGGTGCGACCGGCCGCCGCCTACGCGCGCGGGGGCCACCGCACCGTCGGCACGGCGGTGCCCGTGTTCCATCGGGCCTGGAAGGCCTAGCCATGTCACTCACCGACCTCCTGAACATCGGCTCCCAGGGCCTGGCCGCCTCGCAGATGGAACTGAACGTCACCGGCCAGAACGTGACCAACGCGAGCACGACCGGCTATTCGCGCAAGGTGGTGAACCTGCAGGCCCAGGTCGCGCAGAACGCGACCTTCGGACAACTGGGATCGGGTGTCGGGGTGGTGGGCATCCAGGCCCTGCGCGACGCCTTCCTCAACCAGCAGATGCAGGGCGTTTCCACCCAGATGGGACAGCAGCAGCAGACGGACACGTCGCTCCAATCCATCCAGAACATCCTCACGGAACCGGCGAGTTCGGGCCTGGACTCCTACATGGACCAGTTCTGGAGCGCTTGGCAGAATCTGGCCAACGCTCCCGCGGACCCCACCGCCCGCCAAGCCGTTTCGGACGCGGGCACGGCCCTGGTGGATCGGTTCCACAGCATAGGAACGCAGCTGGACACGATGGTGTCCCAGCAGAATTCCCAGATCACCACCGTCACGGCCCAGGTGAACCAGCTCCTGACCGGCATCGCCGCCGACAATTCGACCATCGCGGCGGCCAACGTGGGTCCCGGCGGCGCTGCGAACGACACGGTGGACGACCGCGAACAGAAGATGATCCAGCTCTCCAAGCTGATCGACATCTCCTACACGACCGACGCCCAGGGACGATACACCGTCACCTCTTCCGGAAACCTGCTGGTCTCGCCCACGGGCGCCTATCCCCTCCAGGTCCAGAACTCCACCGCCACGCTTCCCGACGGCAGCCAGACCACCCAGGCCGACCTGGTGTTGTCCAGCACGCACCAGCCGCTGGTCCCCCAGGGAGGCCAGCTGGCCGCGCTGATCCAGACCCGGGACCAGACCATTCCCCAGTTCCAAGCGCAGATCGACACCCTCGCCAAGACCTTGGTCCAGTCGGTCAACGCCCAGCACGAGCAGGGCTACAGCCTGACCGGGACCACCGGCAACGACTTCTTCGATCCCGCGGGCACCACCGGCTCCACCATCGACCTCGCCGCCGACATCAAGCAGAGCGTGAACAACATCGCCGCGGCCGCCGGAGGAACCGCCACGAGCCTTGGCGCCCCGCTGAACCTCGCGATCCCGGCGTCGGGAACTGCGATGGACCTGACCACCACGAACCCGAACTACCGGAATCTGTCCCAGGGATCGGTCCAGGTCTCCACGGTGGGACCACCCCCCGTGCAGCTGCAGGAAGGTGCGGGGAAGGACTACGTGGTCGACTACCAGTCCGGGCAGATCTACTTCAACAACCCGGCGGTCTACCCCCCTGGAACCGCCTTGACGGTGGATTTCAGCTACACCACGGCGGGCTACAACGGACAGGGCGACGGCAACAACGCGATTTCCATCGCCCAACTGGCGCAGGCCAGCCTCGCGATGCCCGACGCCACGGGCACGAACATGGCCACCCTGGGCGGAGCCTACGCGGCCATGGTGGGCGGACTGGGTTCCGCCAAAACGGAATCCGCCTCGAACCTGGCCACCACCACCAACCTCCAGTCCTACCTCCAGACCCAGATCTCTTCCGTGTCGGGGGTCAACATGGACGAGGAACTGGCCAACATGGTCACCTTCCAGAACAGCTACCAGGCCTCCGCCAAGTACATCTCCACCGTATCCACCCTGATGACCACCCTCATCAACATGACCTGAACGGAGGGCAGTCCCGATGCGCATCACACAGACCATGATCTCCAGCGACGTCCTGGCCGGCATCGAGTCCAACGGATCGCAGCTGGACCAGATGATGACGCAACTTGCCAGCGGCAAGGCCTTCACCCAGCCCTCCGACGATCCCGTGGGCGTGGCCCAGTACCTGCAACTGAGTTCCCTGTCGTCGCAGTACGACCAGTACTACGCGAACATGCAGAACGGGGACTCCTGGCTCAACACCTCGGACTCGGCCATGCAGAGCGGCAACAACGTCCTCCAGAGCGCCAACGAACTCGCCATCCAGGGCGCCAACGGCACCTACAGCGCGGTGCAGCGTTCGGAGATGAACACCCAGGTCCAGTCGCTGGTGGACCAGATGCTTTCCATCGCCAACACATCCCTCAACGGCCAGTACGTGTTTTCCGGCACCCAGACCAACGTCCCTCCCTTCACCCTGGCCCACGGTGCGGACACCATCTCCGCCGCGCCGGACGCCAACGGAACCAGCTTGGCCGCGGTTCCCGCGACGGTCCAGTTGTTCGACACCAAGCAGGCCGGGTCCAACACGGCTTCGGGCAATCCCTCCGCCTACGATGTCGTGCCCGGCACCCTCCAGATCGCCGGACTCGCCGAAGGGACCGACTACACGGTGGACTACAAGAACGGTACCGTGACCTTCAACACCGCGGCCTCGGTCGCCCAGGCCGCAGGCGGAGGGATCAAGGTCCAGTACGACTGGGTCCAGCGCTCCGAGAAGGACATGTCGGGAAGCATCACGCGCCAGACGCAGCAGGGCACGACCGCCCAGGTGAACATCACCGCCGACCAGGCCTTCGGATCCAAGTCCCAGACCAACGTCTTCGACTCCCTCATCGACCTCATGCAGGGACTGCACACCAACGACCAGACCCAGATCCAGTCGTCCATGTCCGAAGTGCAGAACAGCCTGACCCAGCTCGTGCAGGCGCAGACCATGGCGGGTTCCAAGGAGAACCTCCTGCAAAGCACGGAAACGCAGAACCGAGCCAGCGCCCTGCAGGTGACCACGGCCTCCACCAACCTGAATTCCCTCGACTACGCCAAGGTGGCCACGCAGTACCAAAACCTGCAGACTGTCTACCACGCGGCGATCCAGGTGGGGGCGAAGATCATACAGCCTACGCTGGCGTCTTTCCTGTAAGGTTTTCTTGGCCTGCGGCTGGCGGAGCGCTTTTCCTTGGCCTCCGGCTTGCCGATTTACAGGGGCCTGCCGCGGCCCCTTGGAACCCCCACGCTTCGGCGCACTTTCGCGGGACTGTTTTCTTATTCTCCTTGATGGGTGATGATTTTCTGCATATATTCTCCTTCTTGTAAGGAGAATTAAAACAACATGCCGGATCCCCTTTCGACATCCATGAAGGAAATCCTGGCCGAGAAGCTTGGAGAATCCCTGCAAGGGCCGATGGAACCGTCCACACCTCGTACGGTGCATGGATCGGTGGCGCTCGAAGGCAAGGCGACCGTGGTGGTGGGCATGCGCCGGGTGGGAAAGACGACCTTCCTTCACCAGTTGCGGTCACGCAGACTCTCCGAAGGCACGCCGCGCGACCACCTCCCCTACCTGAACTTCGAGGATGAGCGCCTGGCAGGCCTCGATGGAACCCAGTTGGGCTTCCTCCTGGAGGAATACGCCAGAATCGCAAGCGAACCCGGACCAGGAAAAAGGATCGTCTGGAACTTCGACGAGATCCAGGTGGTCCCCGGTTGGGAACGCTTCGTCAGGCGACTGCTGGACGCGAAATCCTCGGAGGTCTTCCTGACCGGATCTTCGGCGGCTTTGCTCTCCGGGGAAATGGCCACCTCGCTGCGCGGCCGGGCTTGGGAGGTTCCGCTCTACCCCTTCGGGTTCGCGGAATTCCTGGCACATCGACAAATTCCGGTTCCCGGGAAGCCAGCCTCCCCGACCGGTCCGGAGCGATCCAGGATGGAGAAGGCTTTCCAGGAGTGGCTGCGCACGGGTGGATTTCCCGAGGCCCAGGGCTTGGACGAGCCGACGAGGCGTCAATTGCTGATGGACTACGTGGATGTCGCCCTGCTTCGCGACGTCGTGGAGAGGTACTCCATCTCCAACGTCGCGGCGCTGCGATGGCTTGTGCGCCACCTGCTGGGGAACGCCGCCGGTTCGTTCAGCATCGAAAAGTTCCACGGCACGCTGAAGAGCCAGGGCCTCGCCGTCTCCAGGGACATGCTCCACCAGATGCTGCACCACCTCGAGAGCGCATTCCTGGTCCGGCTTGTCTGGA